>CAZWDD010000044.1:12837-25109 GCA_964632345.1 uncultured Solibacteraceae bacterium
ATATCGCCTGGCGCGGCGTTTCTTGCGGCATCCCGTAACTGCGCCACGGTGCCGATGTTGACGGTGCGAGGCGCGGCCGGCGGGCCAAGCAGCGGCCGGGTGCGGGTGGTGGTGAAGACGACGCTGCGGAAGCCGTCCGGATCCTGGACGGTGAGTTCGATGTCATAGGAGGTGTCCGGCTGGAGATCGAGAATGGATCCGGCGAAATGGCGCGAAAGCGCCTTCCAGGTAACGTGTTCGACGGGGACCCGCATGAGGGGTTGCGCGTTGCGCCAGGTGGCCGTGCCCGCCTGCCGGTACCGGCACTGGACTGTGGCGTTGCGGTTGTCGTCGTCGCCGTACCGCACCACGAGTCCAATGGACCGGAAGGTGGGCGTCTCCACGCTGGCGGACGGTGACGAGAGGTTATCGGCGGCGAACACAGCTGTTGCCGCGAAAGCGAAGGCGAGACTCCTTCTCCACATATCTGTTTGGGCTCCTTCCGGACGAGGAGTCCCTTCCGTGGGACCCCGCGCGCATCCTTACGCGCCTTCACAGTATCGGGTACCGCAGGGATGCGTTGCAAACGGGCGGCCATCTGCTAGAGTAGGGAGCCATGGTAACGAGACTTGCCGTGTGGCTGGCCGCGGTGTTTGTGGTGGCCCTATCCCAGAGCCTGGAAGAGCGTTTCCGCAAGATGAGTATCGCGGCGGAGGAAAAGGGACTGGCGGAACCGTTCCGCGGCATCACGGCTAGCGGACGAGTGGAGGCCGGCCTTTTCCCAATCCGTTCCACGGGCGTCTCCACCGAGCCGGTTCGCAAGGCGGCGGTGGCTTTTCTGGAGGGTTTGGACACCGAGCAAAGATCCCGGACGCAGTTCCCGGTCGACGATCCGGAGTGGCGCAAGTGGATGAATCAGCACTTTTATGTGCGGCAGGGTGTTAGTTTTCTGGAAATGTCGGGCAAGCAGCGGGAACTGGCGTTCGGTCTGATGCGGGCCTCGTTGAGCGCGCGCGGACTGCAGTTATCGCGGGACATCATGCGTTTGAACGAAACGCTGGGCGAACTGAATAATAATGATTTCGCGCAGTATGGCGAATGGCGTTATCACCTGACGGTGATGGGAGAGCCCTCCAAGGACAAGCCGTGGGGCTGGCAGATTGACGGCCACCATCTGATCATCAACTACTTCGTGCTTGGCGACCAGGTGGTGATGACGCCGATATTCGTTGGCTCCGAGCCTGTGACGGCGGCGGCGGGCAAATACAAGGGTACATCGATTCTGCAGGAGGAGCCGAAACTGGGGCTGCGGCTGCTTCGGTCCTTAGATGAGGAGCAACGGAGGAAGGCAGTCATCGAGACATCCAAGCCCGGCAACAATAACCTCGGCGAGGCGTTCAAGGACAACGTCGTGCTTGATTATGCCGGCTTACCAGGCGCCGCGATGACGGCCGCGCAGAAGCGTTCGCTCGTCGCCTTGATCGCGCAGTATGTCGGCAATATGGACAATGGCCACGCCAGGGTGAAAATGAGCGAGGTGGAACGGCATATTGACCGGACGTGGTTCGCCTGGATTGGCGGTTCCGCTGACGACAGCGTCTTCTATTACCGCATTCACAGCCCTGTAATCCTGATCGAGTTTGACCATCAACGGCCGGTGGGAATCCGCCATCTGGTGAAAGAGCAGGGTCCGATAAAAGAGCATGTCCATGTCGTAATCCGCACGCCGAACGGAAACGACTACGGCAAGGACCTGCTGCGGCAGCACTATGCCATGATCAAACACTGAGGAATCGCGTGAATTCACTTTCGAGAAGAGCCTTCCTGTCACTGGGAGGCGGACTGTTTGCCCAGGCGCCGGTATCGCCCAATGTCGTTGTCATCCTCTGCGATGACCTGGGCTACGGGGACGTCGGCTGTTACTACGAGGGCGCAAAGATCCCCACGCCCCGGATGGACCGGTTGGCGCGGGAGGGGATGCGGTTTATGGACGCCCATTCGCCGTCGTCGGTCTGCACGCCGACGCGGTACGGTGTTCTGACGGGCCGCTACTGCTGGCGGACCCGGATGAAGAGCGGCGTGGGCAACGGCTATTCACCGGCGCTGATCGAGCCGGGCCGGGATACGATCGCATCTCTGCTCAAGCGCGAAAGGGGTTACCGCACGGGTGGATTCGGGAAATGGCACCTGGGTCTGGGAACCGAAGAGAAGGTGGACTATGGGCGCGAGTTTCGCCCGTCTCCGCTGGACTTCGGTTTTGATGAGTACTTCGGGATTCCGGCCTCGCTCGACATGCCGCCGTACGTCTTTATTGATGGCCACCGTGCCGTGGAGCCGCCCACATCCACGATTGGGGATAACGGCGAAGTGAAGCGGGGCCCGTTCTGGCGGGGCGGTCCGCGTGCGCCGTCGTTTGTGATGGACGAGGTGATTCCGTCCATCGTCAAGCGCGCCGTGGCTTTTGTGGAGCGGGAGAAGGGCCCGTTTTTTGCCTATGTTCCACTGCCGGCTCCGCATACGCCGTGGGTGCCGTCGAAGCCGTTCAAGGGAAGGTCGAAAGCCGGACTCTACGGCGACTTCGTCGAGGAAACGGACGCTTCGATCGGGATGATATTGGACGCGCTGGAACGAACCGGAAAGACGAAGAACACGTTGGTGATTGTCACCTCCGACAATGGCGCGCCGTGGGAGGAGCGGGACGCGAAAGAGGCGCTGGGCCACTGGGCGAACGCCGAGTGGCGTGGGCAGAAGGCCGATATCCAGGAGGCGGGGCACCGGGTTCCATTTCTGGTCCGCTGGCCTGGCCGGGTAAAGCCGGGCAGGGTCTCCCGCCAGACGATCTGCCTGACCGATCTATTTGCGACCATCGCCGATGTGACGGGGATCCGGTTGGCCGATGCGATGGCTGAGGACAGTATCAGCCTGTTACCGGAGCTTACCGGGCGGCAGCGGGGGGCGTTGCGGGAAGCGGTTGTCCACCATTCGGCGAACGGGATGTTCTCCATCCGGCAGGGGGATTGGAAGCTGATCCTGGGCCGGGGCTCCGGCGGGTTCACGACTCCCATCAAGATTGAGCCGAAACCCGGAGACGTTCCGGGCGAACTTTACAATCTGCGGAGTGATCCGCATGAGGACCGGAACGTTTACGATTCCAACCCCGAGATTGTGACCCGGCTGAGCGCGCTGCTGAAGCGATATCAGGACTCCGGACGCAGCCGCTAAGTGCCCTCCCGGGCCGATGCGCCTGGTGGGCGGAAGGCAACGAAGCTGATGGCGACTCCGGCCAGTGCGTCGGCCGCGAAATGGTACCGGCCGTAGACGGTGGCGATGGCGACTGAGGCGGCGTAGATCGCCATGGAGCGCCAGATCCATGGCCGGCCGGGCAGAGTGGCACGAAGGCCCCAGGCGCAGGCGAAGGCGCTGGAGACGTGGGCTGAGGGGAAGACGCTGGAATGGATGCCGGCGTTGCCGACGATGGCGAGATTCAACTGGCGGAAGACGGTGGTGACGGCCGGGTTGTCGGCGCCGGGAAAGACGACGCGCGGCGGGTCTGACGGGAAGTAAGGGAAGAGGGCGTATGCCCCGAGGGTTCCGGCCAAATAGGCGAACCAGAGGCGAGGGGCCTGGCCGGCCTGCCCGTGGCGATGGAGCAGGGCGAGGGAGAAAAGGCTGACGGCGTAGACGATCAGGTAGCAGAACTCGAAGTAGGCCGGGCCGATGGGGCCGAGCGACTCGATGACGGGCCGGAGCCAGGCGAGAATGGCGCGGTCTTGGACGATCCAGGAGTGTTCCAGGGTGTGCGGGTGGGGAAGGGTGCGGAACTGGTCCATGCTGCGGTAGGCGAGCAGGGCGAGGGCGAGCGGAGCGATGTTGCGGATGAGCGGACGGGCGCGGCGGAGCAGAGATACGGCAATGGCCGCCACAGCAGCCATCGCGACGGCGGGGACGGCCTCATCGAGCAGGACGGCAGCGACGCCGGCGACGTAGGCAAAGTAAGCCAGGATGAGTTTTTCGTGCGCGTGGATGAGTGCCGCCTCCGCCGGTTCGGCTATTGCTTTCCGTACGCCGGACCGTAGAGGGCACGGCCGGGCCGCGCGGCCTGCATGCGGCCCCCCAGCAGGACGGGGGTGCCGTTCACCAATACGTCGGTGAAACCCTCTGCGTACTGGTGCGGATTACCGAATTCCGACTTGTCGATGACCGTTTCGGCGTCGAACACGGCAATATCGGCCTTCATGCCGGGACGCAGCAGGCCGCGGTCCATGATGCGGAAGCGGGCCGCCGGGAGGCTGGTCATGCGCCGGACGGCCTCTTCCAGAGTCAGGATGTTCCGCTCCCGCACGTAGCGTCCCAGAACGCGCGCGAAAGTTCCGTAGTTGCGGGGGTGCGGGACGTCCTGGCCGAAGACGGGGATTCCGCCATCGGAGGCGATCATCGTGCCCGGATAGCGCATGATCCGCTCGACATCCTTCTCGGAAATAGCGTGATAGATGCACGAGCAGCCGCCCAGTTCCTGCAGCCGGATGACATGCTCGGCAGCCTTTTCAAAGTCGTCCGAGCCGGTTAGGTCGCGCAGATTCCGGCCGGCCAGCGTCGCGTCGGCCGCACAACTGGCGAAGACCACGTTTCGCAGGTCTCCCGAGCCGCGGTCCTCCTTCAGATTGACCACGATGTCCTGCCGCATGCGGGCGCGGGTTACTGGCGCCGCGGCCCTTTCCCGAAAGGCCTTCTGTCCGCTCTCCAGGGCCCATTTGGGAACCAGAGCCGCCAGCCCGGTTGAAGATGCCGTGTAGGGATACTGATCGATGGTGATATCGACGCCACGGCGGCGCGCCTCTTCCACCAGCCGCAACGTCTCGGCCGACAGCCCCCAGTTCCGGCCACTCATCACCTTGTGATGCGTGATCTGGGCGGGGAGGCGGGCCTCTTCGCCGATTCGGATCAACTCCTTCACCGAGTCGACAATCTTCGATGCCTCGTCCCTCATGTGGGACGTATAGACGCCCCCCATCTCGCCGGCGACCCGGGCCAGTTCGATCAACTCCTCGGTGGGAGTGAAGGAACCGGGCAGATAAAACAGACCGGTGGAGATGCCGAAGGCGCCTTCCCGCATCGCCTGCCGGACCATGTCCCGCATGGTGGTGATCTCCTCCGGAGTGGCCTTGCGATCCTGCAGTCCGACGACTTTTTCCCGGATCGTCCCCTGTCCCACGAGCAACCCGAAGTTCGTGGTGGCGGGAACTTTGGCAAAGCGGGTAAGATACTCCCCGACCGGCCATGGCGATGAGCCGTCCGGCCCCTCCAGGATGCTCGTCACGCCCTGGCGGATCTGATTCTCCGCACTCGGAACTTCGAAGACCCCGCGGCGGCCATGGCTATGGGTGTCAATGAACCCAGGTGTGACGGTTCTGCCACGGGCATCCACCCGGAGTTTCGCGGTGGCCGAGCGGCTGGGCCCGACATAGGCGATGGTATCCCCCCGGATACCGACATCGCCGATGTACCATTGCGCACCGGTACCGTCGACGATCCGGCCTCCGGAAATCCAGATATCAAATTCCGGAATCTGTGCCACCGCGCCCGGCGCCAGTGCCATGAGCGCCATCAACCAATTCCGAACCATTCCAGCCATGGCTCATTGTAACGATGGTGTGACATCGTCGCCAGGGATGCCGGCGGTAGAAGGCTACGGCCGTGTGTCCGAAGAGGACTCATCCCGCTTGGCGGCAGCGCGCGGCGAGGAGGTCAACATGCTGAGAAACAAACCCAGTATGAGAAAAACCGCGATAAGACCACCGACCTGCATAAGACCTCCGCCGAATACTGTGCAATCCGCCTGCCATTCGGCCGGGCGGGTCCTACTGCTTACGGTCCTGCGCGGGAACGGAGGGCGGACGAGAGGTCAACGCACTGAACAGCAGGCTAAGAATAGAGAGTCCTGCGATGACCAGCGACGTGGCGATTCCGATGTTGGGGATGGATGCTGCCAGACTCATCGTCTAAGTGCCTTCTAAAGTGATACGCGCAAAAACGGAAACCAGGTATGCAGGATTGGTGAAAATTTTTCGCGAAGCGTTTCAAATCGGAAACATGTTACGTTGCAGAGGATGAGAGTGGAACTCGCGTTTGGAAAATCGGGGATGGAAGTGGAGTTGCCGGAGGGGTTGCGGTACCAGTTTCTGGAGGCCCGCTCAGCGGTCGGGCTAGCGGATGAGGAGGCGGCTTTGGCGGCGGCCCTGGACGCGCCGATCGGGGCGCCGCCGCTGGCCGAACTGGCGCGCGGCAGGAAGTCCGCCGCGATTTCTGTTTGCGATATCACGCGGCCTGCTCCCAACCGGCGCGTGCTTCCACCGCTGCTGGCCCGGCTGGCACAGGCAGGGATCGGAATGGACGCTGTCACGGTTCTGATCGCCACGGGGTTGCACCGGCCGGCGACCGATGAGGAGATCCGGGAGATCGTCGGGCCCGATCTCTACGGGCGCCTGCGCGTGGTGAACCACCATGCCAAGACCCTGGCCGAACACCGCTACCTTGGGGAGAGCACTACCGGCACGCCGGTTTACATCGACGAGCGGTTCATGGCGGCCGACCTTCACATTACGCTCGGCTTCATTGAGCCGCATCTGATGCTGGGTTTTTCGGGCGGGCGGAAGCTGATCGCGCCGGGACTGGCGGCGCAGGAGACGATCAAGGTCCTGCACAGTCCGAAGTTCATGCGTGACGCTCGCGCGGTGGAGGGGTCGGTGGCCGATAATCCGCTGCACCGGGAGTTGTTGGAGCTCGCCCGCATGGCGAGGCATGACTTCCTGGTTGACGTGGCGCTGACGCGCGACCGCCGGATCGCGCGGGTCTTCGCCGGCCATCCGGAGGAGGCGCATCGCCGTGGGATGGAGTTTGTCGGACAAACCATGCTGGAACGGATTTCGGAACCGGTGGATGCCGTGATTACGACGGCGGCCGGCTATCCGCTCGACCTGACGTTCTACCAGACGGTAAAGGGCATCACGGCCGCCAGCCATATCGTCAAGCCCGGCGGCCGAATTCTGGTGATTTCGGAATGTCCGGAGGGGGCCGGGGCGCCCGAGTTCCGGGAGATGCTGGAGCGGTTTTCCTCGCCACAGGAGTACCTCGATTACCTGGTGGACCGGCCGGTGGCGGTCGACCAATGGCAGTTGGAGAAATTGGCGCTCGTCTGCCGCGACAAACACCTCTTCTTCCATGTGCCGGGGTTGGAGGCGCGGTACCGGGAAAGGCTCTGGGGGCCCTGCTATGGGACGGCGGAGGCGGCGGTGCGTGCGGCGCTCGAGGGGTTGCCCTCGGATGCCAGTATTGCGGTGATCCCGGAAGGCCCCTACGTTCTGGCGCGAGTCGAAGAGGCCCTTCTGGCCTGAGGCCATTCATCGCGGGCGTCGATGGTTTCTTTCGGGTGGCCGGTGCGGCTTTCGTACTTGTTCTTGTACATGCGCTGGTCGGCGATGGATAGGAGTTGTTCAGAGTCCGTACCATCTTCTGGAAAGCGGGAGAAGCCGACGGCGCAGGAGAGGATGTATTCGCCCGTGATCTGCCGGCCGGCGTCGGCGGCGAGTTGGGACAACTGAGCGGCCCGAACGTGGAAGTTTCCGGCCTCCATTCCCGGCATCACGATGACGAATTCATCTCCGCCCATCCGGGCGACGAAGTCGTACTCGCGGCAGTTTTCCCGCAACCGAGTGGCCACTTCGCGCAGCACCCGGTTGCCGTCCATGTGGCCGAACCGGTCGTTGATCTGTTTGAAGCCATTCAAATCGCAGACCAGGACTTCCAACGATTCGCCATTGCGCCGGCAGCGGTTCAGTTCTTCTTCCAGCCGGGGAAACAGGCTGCGGGCGTTCGGCAGCCCGGTCAGATAGTCGGTGGTTGCCGTGGTCTCGGCAACGTGATACTTCAGGGCGTTGTCGATGGAGTTGGAAAGCTTCGCGCCGATGCCGTTCAGGATCCGGAGGTGGTCACGGGAGTACGCATCTTTTTCGGCGTGGTAGAGCGCGAGAACCCCCATGACGCCATCGGCACCTTCCAACGGGATGGCGAGAGCAGACCGGAGCGTGGAAAACTTCGACGGGTCGTCAAGATAGCCGGGTTCCACCGATGGGTTTCCGTTCAGAATCGGTTTGCCCTGTTCGGCCACCCAGCCGCTCAAGCCTTGCCCGAAAGGGATCTCAAGTGACGCGAAGAGGCGGAAGTTTTCTCCCGTGACGTACTCGGGGACGAGTTTTTCGCCTTTGAGGATATAGATAGCCAGGGAATCGAAGGGCACCAGACGTTTCAACCGGGTAGCGAGAACCGACAGCGTTTCGGTAAGGCTGAGCGAACTGCCGAGGTCGCTGGTCAACTCAAAGAGGGTAAGGACCTCGAGTCGCGCGGCGGCAATCTTATCGAGGAAGCCCGGGTGTCCGCCGCCGGGGGCGGACGATGCCGGTTCGGAATCCCGCACCTTGACGAAACCGGCCGCCGGTTCTCCGCGGGTCACTTTCAGGCTGTCGAGATCCCGGATCCGCCCCGCATTTGCGCGGACATTCTGCTCAAGGTGGTTGTAGTGCTCCGATAGAATCCGGACCACATCGGGGTCAAAGGCCTTGCCCGCTTCACTTTGCACGAAGGCGATGGCTTCATCCGGCGGCAGGGCCTGCCGGTATTGCCGCGTCGAGGAGAGCGCATCGAAACAGTCGACAACGGAGAGGATCCGGGCGCCGATGGGAATTTCCGGGCCGCGCAGCCCGTCCGGATAACCTTCTCCATTCCATCGCTCGTGATGGGACCGCACGATCGGGGCAACCGGATATGGAAAGTTCGCCCGTTCGATGATATCTGCTCCGACGATCGGATGAATCTTCATCTTCTCGAACTCATCCGGGGTCAGCCGGCCCGGCTTGGACAGGATGTGTTCGGGAACGGCAAGTTTGCCGATGTCGTGCAGGAGAGCGGCCGCGCGCAGGGCTTCCAACTCGGCGGGCTCAATCCTCATGATCCGCCCGATTTCGACGGCGTAGGTCTGGACGCGTTCGAGGTGATTGGCCGTGGTGGTGTCCTTGGCCTCAATGGCCAGCGCCAGCGCTTCGATGGTCCGCAGATGCAAGCTGGCCAGTTCCTCGGCGTGCCGGAGGCTGTCATCAAAGCGGCCGATGTAGAGCTGGTAGGATCGCGTGATGAGATAGAGGATGGGCAGGGCCAGCACTGAGAGCTGCCACCCGATCCGTTCCGACAGGGCGGCATAGCAGGCCGCGATTGCGGCGCCGGCAAGAGAGAAGGGAACCGCCCAGATGCCGTTTTCCCGCCAGGTGGGAAGCACGCTGCGGGATTGGTTCCACGCCTCCGCCAGCGCGGGCGGAAATGAGGTGGCCAGAAAGAGCGTGAGTGCGGCCGGCGCAAGGCGCACAAACTCTTCGCCGAGCGAACCGTGCCAGGCAATCGCGGCATGGGCTCGGGCCGCCAGATGGGTAGCGATCACCGCGACGGCAATGCGGAAGGCGGACTCCAGGCGGTCTTGTCGTTTGCCCCGCTCTACGACGGATTCGATCAACGCGCAGGTCCCGGCGAGCAGCACCATCTCGGACCGCGTAAGGTCAACCAGCCCGATGAGGAGGAACAGAAAGTGGATGGAGAGCGCCCCGTTCGGCGTCGGCAGTTTGACCCGGAACCAGACGGCGAGACTCGCCATGACGAAGTAGGTGAGGTATTGGGTTGGGTTGGACCAGGCAAACGGGAAGATATCGAACGCGAGGCAGACGAGGCCGATCGACACCGTCACGAACTGCAACAGGCGCGCCCGGTCGTCGGCGTTGACCGGTAGTCGTTCTTCGTCCTGGAGTGAATTCTCGCGCAAACCGACTCGCTTCCCGCTAATCGACAGACAGGAGATGTCCCTGTAGATTCTAGGAGCGTTTCCCGGTCGCGGCACCACGTTAAGTCATTGAGATTAGTAGGGATGATCGTGCGGGTGTAGTCCTGGGGGGAGGAGTGGTTCTAAGGCGATTTTCCGCAGTAGCCAAGGGTTACCGCAGGTAGCAACCACACCGCCGTTTGCCTCACGATGAATTGAGGGTTCAATTCAGGAACCGATGAAACCACACACGCACAGTTTTCTGGGAGTACCGGCATTAATGGAAAGCCGGGCGATGCGCGAGTTGCTGGCGACGGTGCGGGTGATTGCGGTGGCTGCCGAACCGGTGTTGGTGGAGGGGGAAAGCGGTACGGGGAAGGAAGTGATCGCCCGTGCGCTGCACTGCCTGTCAGGACGGAGTGAAGGGCCATGGGTCAATCTGAACTGCTCGGCGCTGCCCGATGAACTTCTTGAGTCCGAACTCTTCGGCTCCGAGGCGACACGCGAAGACGGACAGATTACGGTTCGGGCCGGAATGCTGGAGTTCGCCGACGGCGGGACGTTGTTTCTGGATGAAGTGGGTGACCTTGAGATGCGGGTGCAGGCAAAGCTCCTGCGAGTTCTGGATGGACTGCCGTTCTTCCGGATCAACGGGGCGAGCCCTGTGCGACCATCCGTGCGTCTGGTAGCGGCAACCAATCAGGATCTGGCGCAGGCGGTGGCGGCCGGGCGGTTCCGCGCGGACCTATTCCACCGGTTGACGTCGTATTCGCTGCGAGTTCCGCCACTTCGGGACCGTGTGGAAGACATTGTTCCCTTGGCCGAACACTTTTTGGCCGCCACGCAGGAAGGTGTGGAACTGACCGATGATGTCAAGTCAGTCCTGGAGAGCTATGGCTGGCCGGGCAATGTCCGGGAGTTGCGGAACGTGATGAACATGTGTGCGGCGAAGGCAAAGGGCAACGTTGTTCGAACGCTTGACCTTCCCGAGCGGCTTCAGGATCACTACGCCACGCTGCCGGCGCAGCAGTCCGACCTGAAGCGCCTCTTCGTCTCGGTGAATGCCGATGCGGCGGGAGACGGAGCGCCGGGCGCGATGCTTCAGGATATGGAGAAACGTCTGATTCTCCAGGTTCTCGAACATACCGGAGGCCACCAGGAGCGCGCGGCGGGATTGCTCGGAATCTCCCGGCGCACTCTGAGCCGGAAGCTGAAGCAATACGGCGCCGAAGCCGAAGAGGATGGAAAGGAGCCCGTCACCGAACCGGTGGGGGGATGGAAAATCGCATGAGCTTTCGCGACATCGATGTGGCCTCCGACAACAGCGGGGCCGCCGCCACCGCTCCCGACCGCCGTGGAGAGCACCGCTATCCGGCCTCCGGCAAGGTTCTGCTTGTCATCGAGGGGGCCCAGCCAATTTCAGTGCCCGGGCGGTTGCTGGACTGTTCGCAGCATGGGATGCGAGTACAGCACATGTACCCCGCCCTGACAAGCGGCACAATGCTACGGATCGAAGCCGCCGGACAGAACTATACGGCCCGGGTGGTGTGGAACCGGATTAACGAGGAGGGTGTGGAGAGCGGTTTCTACCTGCTCTAGCCCTTCCATGCCACCAGCGACACCTGCTCCAGCATGGGAAAGGTACCCGCGCTTGTTGCTTTTCGTTCGACCGGCGGCATTGGCTGTACAGTGGTGCGCGTCGGAGGCTCGCTTCTGAAGTAGGATCCGTAGACGGCATTCATCTTGGCGAACTCTGTCAGGTCGTCCACGTAGACATTCGCCGCCACGCAATGGGAGAAGTCAAGGCCGGTCTCCTCAAGTCCGTCGAGTAGGTTGCGCATCGTCTGGCGCACCTGATGTTCGACCGAGGTGCCGTAGATCCCGGCGTTCGGACCCGGAATGAAGCCGCTCTTTGCCGAGAGGAAAAAGGTATCGCCTGCCCATACCCCGGGGCTCGCGGTACGGCTTGGCGCCATGTTGCGGGGGCGGACGACACGCCGTGTGGACAGGTCCCGGACCGCAACACCGGTCAACTCAACGCTCATCCCAGGCGGCAGCGAATCCACCAGCATGGAGGCTCTTGCCGGTGCGTTGCCGGCATCAAAGTACGGCGCGTAGACCTCATTCAGTTGGCCCAGGGTTACGCCATTGGCACAGTAGGCGTTCAGAAACGCGAAGTGGCCAAGGTCGATGCCGACGGCCTTCGCCGTCCTAACCAGATTCTCCATGGCTGCGGCGGGCGTGGGGCCGCCGATGCCGCTGAAGTAAAGGCGGCCACCGGCCTCGCGTACGTCGGCATGGGGGCGCTTGGAAGTGCGCGTTGCCACGGCGCTGATCTCAACAGGTGTCTCGGTCGGCATTCGCGCGACCCCAAGCACGCTGCAGGCCGGCCCGCCTTCGGGAAACGCCTCCTTCCAGAAACCCGCCAGGGCGGGGA
>CAZWDD010000045.1:0-7877 GCA_964632345.1 uncultured Solibacteraceae bacterium
CTCTTGGGGATGCCGGTGACCTTCTGCCAGAGCTCTTCGGCCTCATCGTCCTCGCGGAACACGGTGACGTAAAGGCGATCTTTATCGATGCCGTAGTCCTTAGTGATGAGTTCCCAGGCGAAGTCGATGGCTTCGGCCTTGAAGTAGTCACCAAAGGAGAAATTGCCGAGCATCTCAAAGAACGTATGATGGCGGCGAGTGTAGCCGACATTCTCCAGATCGTTATGCTTGCCGCCGGCGCGGACGCATTTCTGACTGGTGGCGGCTCGGGAGTAGTCCCGCTTCTCCATGCCGAGGAAGATGTCCTTGAACTGGTTCATGCCGGCGTTGGTGAACAGCAACGTCGGATCGTTGACGGGGACCAGGCTGGAGGATTTGACGACGCGGTGGTTGCGTGCGGCAAAGAAGTCGAGGAATTTTTGGCGGGTTTCGTGGCCAGTCATGCGTAAACTCCTATTTTCGCACGAGTTGCGGCGTACATTTCGGGTGATAACGGGAGCCGGACGCACGACGGCGGCCCGGGATGGGCCGCCGTCGTGGGGATTGAGGATGAGCCAGCGCCTAGAAGTCGTAGCGGAGGCCGAACTGCATGACGCGTGGCAGGGTCAGGGTGTCGGTGTACTTCCCGAATGAACCGAGGTTGCCGAGGTCAGCCGAGGTTGCAAACGGGTCGAAACGAACCGAGTTGGTGACGTTGAAGACCTCCCAGCGGAACTGCAGGGTGTGGGTCTCCTTCCACGGCATGTTGAAGGACTTGGCCAGCGACATGTCGATATTGAAGTTCCCATCGCCACGGACGATATTGCGGCCGCCGGCCTGACCGGGGAGGGTGTAGCTGAAGGCATCAATGGCAGCGGATGGGTCCTGGAACAGATTGACGCCGCCCACGCCTCCGGGAGGCGCCGGGGCGTCGCGACGGGTTCCGTCGACGAACGTTCCGGTGGCTGTGGCGTAGCCGGTAATGTTCCAATTGGTGGGCCAGAAGCGGCCATTGCCGACCGAGGTAGGCAGGCCGGTGGACTGGCGGTAGAGGCCGGAAAGCTGCCAGCCGCCGAAGATGGCATTCATTGCGCCGCCCTGGTCGAGCATGGCGCGCCCTTTGCCAAACGGAAGGCCATAGACATAGTTGGCATTCCACTGATGGCGGGTGTCGTAGTCGGACGGCGCACGGAACTGGCGGCGGTCAAAGGCATTGATGATGACGCCATTGGTGGCCGTGGAGTTTTCCGGACGGGAAGCAAGGTCAATCGACTTCGACCACGTATAGTTGAGCGTCAACGAGTCGCCGTTCGTGAAGCGCTTGTTGGCCGTCCACTGCATGGCGTGATAGCTGCCGGAGCCGACCGAGCGCAGCGTGCGGAGGTAGCTGAACTGGCGGTTGTAGAAGCTGTAGGGACCATACTTGGAGCAGGACGGACGGCAGAGCACGTCCATTTCAAACAGCGCGTAGGTGTAGTCAGGCGCGTTGTTGGCAAAGCTCTGATAGGCGCGCTGGGTGGCCGAGAGCGTGGCGGATGCCGCACCGGGGAAGAGGTTTTCCCAGAACGGAATCTTACCGACAGAGGCAGTTGGTGTATTGGCGTTCGCGAGGTTGGCCAACTGGGTCGCGGCTTCGAAGTAAGTCTGGCCGGAGGCCGGATCCTTCATGTTGACCGGCATCGAGATATCCTCGCTGATCAACGACCGGCGGGAGAGCCGGCCGACGTAGCTGCCCTGGATAAACCATCCGCCCTTGAACTCTCGGCTCATGGAAAAATTAAGGTTCATCGTGTAGGGCGGCAGAAGGCGGTCATCGAGCGAGTTCGTGATGGCGAAAACGTTCGGGGCCGTTTGCGGGAATCCTGCCGGAGGGGCCGGGAGCAGGACAGACGGAGGAATGCTGTGAATGCCCGTAAAGCGCGGCGCAGTGGACATGCTGAGTGTGGCCGAAGGATTGGTGAGAGCCGTCGACAGGCCGAGTGCGCTGGCGTCGTAGTTGGTAATGAGGCCGGAGCCCATCACGTCGTAGTACATGCCCCAGCCGGCGCGGATGGCCGACTTGCCGGGACCGCCAAAGAAGAACTTCGAAAGGCCGCTATCGCCCTGCGGCGAGTAGGCCAGCGCCACGCGGGGGGCGAAATTCTTCTTGTGGAAGGGATAGAGATCGCGTCCGCCGGGCTGCTCCTTGAGCACATACTCCACCGGGTTCACGAGGAACTGAGGAGCGCCGACACTGGCGAGTGCGGCACGGGTATCGAAGAACGTACTGAGGGACTCGCGCGCTACCGTTTGGACGCCGTTGGCCTCATAAATGGGAGGCATGAGGGAGTAGCGCAGCCCGTAGGTGAGCGTCAGGGCCTTGGTCACTTTCCATGTGTCCTGGGCGTAGAACTCATACTCTTCGGCGTTGAACTGCCGAACAACCGGGGCGCCGACGGCGAGCGGCGAGCCGTCCTTGTTGTAGTTGTAACGGGCGTTGCCCTGGCTGACGATGCCAAGCACGGCCATGGCAGCGTCCCGGTAGGCAACGCGGCCAGTGGCGGCAAGGTCGGTGAGCGGCGCATTGAGTTGGTTGCCGCTTTGCACCAGCCAGGAGGCATTGGTGCTAGCGGACGGGAAGGAGTTGGTGAAATTGGTGCGGCTATTCCGGATAAGGCGAATTACGCCTCCCATCTTCAGGTCGTGCTTGCCGCGGGTCCACGAAAAGTCGTTCGCAATGGTGTGTACGGGAGTCTTGCGGATGAAGGCTCGATCGCTTCCCAACGCGCTGTCAATTGTGCGGAAGGTGACAAAAGGCTGGCTGGAGACTCCGGTGTTCTCGATGCCGACACGCGTCAGGCCCCAGCGGAAGGTGTTCACCTTCGTGGGAGACAGGACGCTGGTCAAGCCGATGGCAATCCCCTTTGTGTTCGACAGGTTGGTGTTATTGGGAGCCTGCCCGGGGAACTGCGGTGCGCTGGTATCCCGGTCGTCCTGCAGGTTGCCGCGAACGAAGAGGTTATGCTTGCTGGCCGAATCGAGCACGTAATCCATCTTGGCGGTGTAGGTGTGCCAGTCGAGCCCGATGGGAGCATTGAAGCGGAAGCCGGAGGTGTTGATGGCGTCACCGGCAGCGGGGTCGTTGGGAAGCGGATAGGTATTGAGTACCGCAAGCGCCGCCGCGGACGGGCCAAGGCCCAATGGATCGATGCGGGTGCGAAGTTCAGCCGGGGTAAGAGTGGCGATGGAACCATCGGTGCGAATGTACTTCACCTCACCGTTGCGAAGGCTCTGTGTCGGCACGGTGCGGAGAATGGAGTCCTCGCGACGATCCCTGCGCGCTTCATAGTTGCCGAAAAGGAAGAGGCGGTTCTTAACGATCGGACCGCCCATAGAGGCACCGTAAACGTTGCGGTTCAGCTTGGCCAGCGGCACGCCGTTCTGGTTATTGAAGAAGCTGTTGGCGTTCGTGGCTTTGTTGCGGAGGAACTCATAGGCCGAACCGTGCAGTTCATTGGTGCCCGACTTGGTGACCAGCGAGATCTGAGCGCCGGACGAGCGTCCGAGTTCGGGATTCGCATTGGTGGTGACGACGCGGAATTCCTGAACACTGTCCAGCGTTACACGGAGCACGCTGGTGAACGGGTCGCGATCCTGCTGATCGTTCACGTCAACGCCATCGAGCGTTACGTTGGCCTGATCATTCTTGCCACCATTCACATTGCCGCCTCGATAGCTGTTCGGCAGGTTGGTACCGGCAAAGGTCACTCCGGGCTGCAGGGAGAGAAGGCCGGCGACATTGCGCGCTTCAAACGGGAGTTGCAGAATTGGCTTCGTACCGAAGGAGTTTCCGATGGAGGCGTCGACCGTATTGAGTTCGATGGATTCCGCGACAACCGAAACGGTGTCGGAAACGGCCCCCACTTCGAGCTTAATGTTAACGGTGGCCGGGGTATTGACCAGGAAGCGGAGATTATTGATGACAGACGACGAAAAACCCGACGCCTTGGCCGTGATCCGGTAGTTGCCGGGCACGAGTTGAGGGACAGAATAGGCACCGGCGGAGTCGGAAACCACTTCTCGCCTTGTGCCGTTGTCAATATTGAAAAGTTCGATGGTAGCGTTCGGAACGAGACTACCGGACGGATCGGTGACCGAACCGGTAACCGAGGTCGTAGTCTGGCCAAACGCGAGAGAGGCCACCAGGAGAAGTCCCCCTAGGAGCCGGAAGCCAGATGTATTCATGATGTTCCCCAAAACCAGACGGGCTAGGATGTAACCCGGCTGGCGACAACCTGTGAATAGCCCTCCCTATCGGAGGAAGAGCTTAGATGATCCGATTGTTAGCAGATCGAAATAGGGGGGTCAACGGTTCTTAAATGACTCAAAGGAAAGGGATTTCTCCGCCACACGAAGCCAGTTGATAGAGAATCACGTCTCAAAACATTGAAAATGAGACAGTTAACGGAGGCAGATTCAGTACTACACCAACGACAAGTGGTTTATGGGAGGGAGCAATAGATTTTTCTTATTGAGCCGAAAGCCGGAGTTCGCGCCGAATGTCGCGAACGGCCCGTTCCGGGTCCACGGCGCGGGTAACCTGGCGGCCGATAACGAGGAGGCTGGCGCCATCGGCGATGGCCTGGGCCGGGGTGGCGACGCGCTTCTGGTCGCCCTTGGCGGCTCCCGCCGACCGGACACCGGGAGTGACGAGGATTTTTTCCGGTCCGACGACGGCGCGAACTGCCGCGACTTCCAGAGGAGAGCAGACGAGACCGTCGACACCGACACGGACGGCATTCCGGACGCGGATATCGAATAACTCGCGGACGGCGAGCGGATAGCCCATCTCGTGAATATCGACCTGATCGAGGCTGGTGAGAACCGTGACGGCAAGAATCTTCAATTTCGAGTTCCCACGGCCGGCAACGGCGGCGCGCATCACCTGCGGCTCGGCATGGACGGTGAGCAGGCTGACGCCGAGTTTGGCGATTACGGCGGTGGCGCGGCGAACCGTCTCGCCGATGTCGTGGAGTTTGAGATCGAGGAAGACCTGTTTGCGCCGCTTGCGCAACTCCAGGATGAAGTCGGGCCCGGCGGCGGCGTAGAGTTCCAGGCCGACCTTATAGTAGTTGACGGTTTTGGCGGTGGCATCAACAATGGCACGGGCTTCGGCCGCGGAGTCACAATCGAGGGCGATGATGATGGGGTTCATTCTAGTTCCAGGAGAAATTCGCGGCGAGGTTCGACGCGGCCGATGCGGCGGGCCGCCGGGTAGAGTTCACACATTCTAACGACATCGGCCTCCGGCATGGCAATCAGCAGGCCGCCGGAGGTCTGTGGATCGTAGAGCAGCTTTTCGAGGACCGGGTCCACGGGCCGGACTGCGGAAACGGCGCAGCCGGCGAAGTCCATGTTGTTGCGAAGTCCGCCGGGGATGGCGCCGGCCGCAGCGTAGTCGTAGGCACCGGGGAGGAGTGGAACGTTGGCGGAGTCAATGACCAGCGTAACGTTGCCGGCGGCGGCCATTTCACGGGCGTGGCCGAGGAGTCCGAAGCCAGTGATATCGGTACAGGCGCGGGCTCCGGTCTGCAGCATGGCACGGCAAGCGTGGTTGTTCAGCGTCAACATGCTGACGATAGCGGCGTCCATGTGGGAGGTGGATGCAGTTCCCTTCTTCAATGCCGTGGCGACAACACCGGTGCCAATCGCTTTGGTGAAGACAAGGGCGTCGCCAGGCTGAGCGCCGGCGTTGGCAAGGATGCGGCCCGGGTGGATGGTGCCGGTGACGGCGTAGCCGAATTTGGGTTCGGCGTCGGCGACGGAGTGGCCGCCGAGGATGGTGCAGCTAGCCTCCTTCATTTTGTCCAGGCCACCGAGGAGGATCTGGCCAAGGTCCTCCAGATTGCCCTCTCGCGGCCAGGCAAGGATGGAAAGCGCCGAGATCGGGATTCCGCCCATGGCGTAGACATCGGAGAGAGAATTGGCGGCGGCGATGGCACCGAACAGGTACGGATCGTCGACGATAGGGGTGAAGAAATCGACGGTCTGCACGAGGGCACACTCCGGCGTCAACTGGAAGACACCGGCATCGTCGGAGGTGTCGAAGCCTACCAGCACACGGGGATCGGATTGTTTCGGCAGAGCGCCGAGCACCTGGTCCAAAACCTTTGGACTCAATTTGCTCGCTCAACCGGCGGCTTTGACATGAGCCGTCAGTTTGCGGTCAGACATTATTTCGATTGTAGGATGGCGGGGAGATCGGAGTCGGAAATAATGCGGGCCTCGATGGACCGGGCAGCCAGGTTGAACCGCAGCCAGTGTCGGAGAACGGCGGGATCAATATCACCATTGTCGCGGCCGAAGAGTTGGCGGGAGATTCCTTCGGAGGTGCGGGGACCGAAGACGGACTCCCAGGACTCCCAACGTCCGGCGTGGGGACCGAGGACGGTTTCCTGAATTGCCGAGGTTTCGATGAACCAGTCATCCAGGAACGGGCGGCGGCGGCCGGCGGGGTCGCTATAAAGGTTCTTCGGGTTGGCCGTGAGGTCGACGCCGAAGAAGTTGCGGAAGTCCAGCGGGTCGGGGTGAAGGGCGTAGGCGGGGCCGAATTTGTCGGGGTAAACCTGCTTGAGATATGCCGCCGCCCAGCCACCGGCCCCCTCGCCGAGGAGGGCGGGAACGGGGCCGGCAGGAAGGGCGGGCAGGAGTTCTTCAATCAGCGCGCGCGCCCACGGCCCGTTGACGGCCGAATCGGCGAAGGCATGGTGGCCTAAGCGGTGTACGGCGTTGAGGAATATCAGCGTCGGCCGCTGGTCAATGGCAAGAAGCTGGCGACGGAGCCGGCTATCGGCAAAGTTCTCACCGAAGGCGTGGATGACGAGAATGCGGCCGGGGAGCGGGCCGGGAACGGAGTCGGCCTGAAGGGCGACGGGAAGGCGATGGAAGCGGGAAAGCAGTTTGCTGGGCACCTCTATTGCCGGCCGCCGAAGTGGCGGCACGCTGGCGGAATACGAGAGATGGAAGGCCATCGTGCGGGGTACGTGCGGGTTGAAGTCTTCGACGGTGACGAGGCCGGAGTGGAGGTCGCGGTGGGTCAGTCCGTGATACGGGAAATCGAGATCGGGGTCAAAGACGACGGAGAATTGATACCGGCCGGAGGGGGCGCTGGTAATGGGACCGGGAAAGGCGGCACCGGCGGGATCGATGACGGCAGGGACGCCCGGCGGCCAGTGCAGGACTTCGCGGGCGGCAAGCCAAACCCGATTGGGCTCGGCGTCGGAAGGAAGGACGACCGGGCCGTCCACGGGGTACTGTGTCGCAAAGACGAGCAAGCGGCCGGAAAGGGGGCCGGGCGCCGAATGCGTGACCGTGTAGCGGAGAGCTTTCTTGACAGCGGGAGAAGCGGGAAGGACCGGCGTGGCACCGGGCATCTGCCAGCAGTCACCGAGTGGACGGCGGAGGTAGTAATGGAGGCCATAACGGAAGCCGCGGGAGACTGCGTCCGCGCAGGCGTCGGCAGGGACGGAAGCCACCAGCGAGCGTGGAGTAAGTTTGCTATCCAGGTAAGGGAGCGCCCACAGCTTGGCGGCAAGAATCAGTAGGGCCATGGCAGACGTGAGGCGGGTGGGAATCCTTGACGACTCGGGCAAGCCGGCGGCTGCAAGGATGGCGAGCGGGGGAAGCAGGGGAAGGATGTAACCAGGGAGTTTGTTTGTGGCAGCCGAAAAGAAGACGAAGCCAAAAGCAAACCAGACGGTGAAGAACCGGAAGCGCGGTTCGCGCCACGGCGCGCGGAACAGAAGGATGGTTCCCGGCAGAAAGAGGCCGACAATGGCCGGGATGTAAAACCAGAAGGGCTGTACGTGCTGCAGTTCGTCGGTAGCGAAGCGGCCGAAGTGGTGTTCGAGGAAGAACTC
>CAZWDD010000045.1:7887-25103 GCA_964632345.1 uncultured Solibacteraceae bacterium
TCGCGGTGGGTGATGGCGAGATACCAGGGGAGGGCGACAGCGAGAGCAGCGGCCACAATCAAAGGCCACTGGCGCCAGCGTCGGCGCCCGAACCAGATGAGAGGAATGGCCAGAACAACAGGGACGAGCCCTTTTGCGAGCATGGCGAGGCCGAAACAGACACCGGAGGCCGCGGCGTAGCGGGCGCGGCCGGACTCCACCCAGGCAAGAGCAAGCAGCATGGCGGCGGTGAAGGAGACAGAGAGCGGCACGTCGGTGACGGCGACGTGGGAATAGGCGAGCCAACCGGCCGAGGCAGCCAGCAACATGGCCGCGAACAGAGCGCGGGCTTCCCCCAGCCAGCGGCGGGTGAACAGGGCGAACCAGAGGAGAAAGGCGGCGCTGAGCAGGGCAAGCGGAACGCGGGGAGCCGATTCGGGCCCGAGTCCGAGGCGGAAGCCAGCGGCCGAGAGCCAGTAGAGTAGGGGCGGCTTTTCCAGCCAGGGTTCGCCGTCCAGACGCGGGGTAGTCCAATCGCCGGTTTCCTCCATCGCCCGGGCGATGGAGGCATAGCGTGGTTCATCGGGCCCGAACAGGCCGAAGGCGGCGGTCCAGAGCGGATAAAAGGCAAGAAGAACCAGGAGGGGCGCCGCGCGGCGCGCCCAATTCGAATGCACCTAACCAGTATAGGAATGGTGCGCGATAGAATAGCGGAAATGTGGCGGACGCTACTCCTCGCAATCGGAACATCCGGGATTGCCGCCTTGGCGGCGGTCGACAATTGCGGCTGCGATCCGGCGCAGCCAGAGACACTACAGGTAAGGGCGTGCAGCCTGACCAATGAGGCGGCGAAGCAGCCGGACCATTTGGAAATCTTCTTCCTAAAGGATGCCAATCCGCGGAAAGCCAACCGGACGTTGGCGCTGCCGCGGCGGATTGTCCCGGGCCAGATGCATGAGCTGAAGCATCTGAACAAGGCCGAACGGGCGAAGCTTTGGCGGGAGTCGATCGCCAAGGCCCGCGAGTTGTGGGGAGAGAACTGGGGACTCGCCTACAATGGCACACGGGTTAGGACGCAGTGCCATCTTCACATCCACATTGGAAAGCTGCTGCAGGGGGTCGATAGCGGGAAGGCGATTTTTGTGCGGAGTGTGGAAGATATCCCGGTACCGAAGGACGGGACTGGAATGTGGATCCATCCGGTGGGGAACCGGCTGAAGGTTCACTTAAACGAACAGATTTGCGAAACGGTGTTACTACGATGAGTCTATTGGACATTGCCAAGTTGCCGACGGCGGAAAATTCCGCCATCCACCTGAACGAAAAGGATAACGTCGCCGTAGCGCGCGTGCCGCTGGCCGAAGGCCAGGATCTGAAGGTGGGCGAGACCGCTTTCCGAGTGCGGAGCGCGGTGCCGGCAGGCCACAAAGTGGCGTTGAAGAACATCGCCAAGGGCGAGACGATCTACCGCTACGGCCAGGTGATCGGCCGCGCGAAGGCCGACATCGCGCAGGGCGAGCACATGCATGTGCACAACGTCGGCTTCGAAGAGGTGAGTTTCGACTACGAGTTTCCGACCGCGGAGGTTCCGCTACCGGCGGTGCCCGCGAATGCACCGACATTCCTTGGCTACAAACGGGAAGATGGGCGGGCGGGCACGCGGAACTATGTCGCGGTGGTTGCGGCATCGAACTGTGCGGCGCACACCGCTGAGTTGATCGCGCACAGTTTTGACGGCGCGACCCTGCCGCCGGGCGTGGATGGCGTGATCGCATTCCCGCACGGGGAAGGATGCGGAATGTCGATCGGTCCGGACACGCAACAACTGCAGCGGACGCTGGCCGGGATCCTAAGCCACCCGAACGTTGGCGCAGCGATCATCCTGGGGCTCGGCTGCGAGGTCAACCAGATCGATCACTATCTGGGAGCCAATGCCCCGCGGACCGACCGGCTGATGGGCATGACGCTCCAGAACACAGGCGGCACACGGGCCAGCGTCGAGCACGCGAGGAAGTTCATTCTGGAGCAGATGGACAAACTCGCGGCCGAACAGCGCACGGAGTTGCCGGCGAGCCTGATCACGGTCGGGCTGAACTGCGGCGGATCGGACTCGTTCAGCGGCATTACGGCGAACCCGGCGCTCGGTTATGCGTCGGACCTGCTGGCAAAGATCGGAGCGGCGTCGGTACTGGCGGAGACGACTGAGATTTTTGGCGCTGAGCATCTATTAGTGAAGCGCTCCCGGAACCGGGAGGTGGCCGAGCGGTTGCTCGGATTTGTGAAGAGCTATAAGAAGTACCTGGCGCAGTTCGAGGGATCGAGCTTCAATGACAATCCGTCGCCTGGCAACAAAGAGGGCGGGTTGACGAACATCGTGGAGAAGTCACTGGGGGCGGTGGCCAAGGGTGGCACCTCGACTCTGAACGAGGTGCTGGACTACGCGGAGCGAATCCACGGACCGGGCTTCTGCTTTATGAATACGCCGGGCTATGACCCGGTCTCGCTGACCGGTCTTGCAGCAGGCGGATGCAACGTGATCGTCTTCACGACCGGCCGCGGGAGTGCGATCGGGTTCCCGACGGTTCCGGTGATCAAGGTGGCGACGAATACGAACACGTTCAAGCGGATGCGGGACAACATGGATATCAATGCGGGGCTGATCGCCGACGGCGAATCGACGGTGCCAGCGGTGGGACAGGAGATGTACGACATGATTCTGCGGGTGGCGTCGGGCGAACGGACCTGCGCGGAGCGGCTGGGGCATCAGGAGTTCGTGCCGTGGCGCATTGGACCGGTAATGTAGGATCACTGGAGTCGAATTCGAAAATGAGCCGGATACAATGAGAGGAATGCGCGCTTTTGTATCCGGCATATTGTTGGCGGTGGCGGCGATGGGACAGGGGGCGCCCGCGGCGAAGAAGTCATTTCTGGACAAAGCCACGCTGGAGGCCTATGTGCGGCATCTTTTTGTGTGGCCCGCGCGGATCGTCGTGGAAGTGAGCGACGCACGGCCGTCGAAGGTGGACGGATTACTGGAAGTGAAGGTGACAGGTAAGCTCGGCCTGGCGTCGGAGACATCGCACTTTTTCGTCTCCCGCGACGGGCAGAGCGTGGTGCAGGGTGCCGCCTTCGCGGTGAATGAGAATCCGTTCAAGGCAAACCTGGACAAGATACAGACGGCCTTTGCGCCGGGCGCCGGGACGCCAGGAGCGCCGGTGGTGGTGGTGATGTACAGCGACTTTCAATGTCCACATTGCAAGGACGAGGCACAGATGATCCGGGCGAATCTGCTGCAGACCTTCCGCAAGGAGGTCCGGTTGTATTTCCGGGATTTCGCGCTGGAGCATGTGCACGACTGGGCGAAACAGGCGGCAATCGCCGGGCGGTGCGTGTGGCGCGAGGATCAGGAACGATTTTGGGACTACCACGACTGGGTATTCGGCAAGCAGCAGACTCTGCGCGCCGTCACGTTCCGGCAGGAGTTTGCCGGATTCCTGACGGAAAAACAGATCGCCTCCGTGCCGGTGCTGCAGTGCCTGGATGGGAAGGCCACCGAGGCGGACGTGAAGGCGAGTTTCGCCGAGGGCCAAGCCGTGGCCGTAACGTCGACGCCGACGCTTTTCGTCAACGGCCGGCGGCTGGCGGGCAAATTGAGTTGGCCGCAATTGAAGCAGATCATCGAGTTCGAAATCGAGTATCAGAAGACGGCAAAGAACGCGGGCGACAATTGCGGCTGTGAGTTGACGCTGCCCTCGGTACTACCGCAGTGAGGACGTGGATATGATCGGAATCCGAATGCTGGCCGGGCTGTTGGCCGGAGCCGCTCTATGGACGGCCGACGCGCCGGGCGGGGCGGCGATAGAGGCCGGGCGATACCTGGAACACATTAAGGTGCTGGCATCGGAAAAGATGCGCGGCCGCGGGACCGGGACAAAGGAACTGGAAAAGGCGGCGGCCGTGATTGCGAACCAGTTCAAAGAGGTGGGTCTGCGCCCGGTTAATGGCAGCTACTTCCAACGCTTTCCGGTGACGACACAGGCTCGCTTGCGGGGGGGGAACCGGGTCGCGCTGACCATCGACGGCAAGCGGGAGATGCTTGGGTTCGACCGGGAGTTCATACCGCTGAACTTCAGCGCGGCGGGCGAGGCCAGCGGCGATGTGGTGTTCGTGGGCTACGGCATTACGGCGCCGGAGTACAACTATGACGATTACGCGGGTATCGATGTGAAGGGCAAGATCGTCGTGTTCTTCCGCCGGGAACCGCAGGAGACGGAGGACAAGAGTCCCTTTGCCGGGCGCGTCTATACGCGGCACGCCCAGTTCGACTCCAAGGCCACAAACGCGAAGCTGCACGGCGCGCGCGCCGCAATTGTTCTGACCGATGTACTCAGTTCGGGCTCCGGCGACCTGGAACGGTTCGCAAAGAATGCCGGGCCGGCCAATGCCGGCATTCCACTGGTGATGATGAAGGTGGAGGTCGCCGAACGGATGTTCGAAACGGCGGGGAAGAACCTGCGGGAGATCCACCGGGAAATTGACGGAGACCTAAAGCCGCGTTCGTTTGCGTTTCCCCCGGCCGTGCAACTGCATGTGAAGGCGGACGTGGAGCGGGTAGTGAAGACCGTCCGAAACGTGGTGGGGTACTTGCCAGGGCAGACCGATGAATACGTGGTGGTGGGCGCGCACTACGACCACCTGGGGATGGGGGAGCAGTTCTCAATGGCGCCGAGCATGGTGGGCAAGGCGCATCTGGGGGCCGACGACAATGCGAGTGGAACGGCGGGAGTGTTGGAACTGGCGCGATGGATGGCCGGACAACCGAAGCCGAAACGAGGCGTGCTGTTCATGACGTTCGCCGGGGAGGAGTTAGGCCTGCTGGGGTCGAGTTACTACGTCAACAATCCGCTGTTACCGATCGAAAAGGCAGTGGCGATGATCAACATGGACATGATCGGACGAATCAAAGACGGGCGGGTGTTTGTGGGCGGAAGCGGAACCGGCGCCAACTTCGGCGACCTGTTGAAACGACTTCCGGCGCCGTCGGGGCTGCAACTCGACCTTTCCGAGACTGCTGGGTACGGATCGAGCGATCACACGTCGTTTACAACGAAACAGGTACCGGTATTGTTCTTCTTTTCAGGGCTGCACGAGGACTACCACAAGCCCAGCGACACTTGGCAGAAGATCAATTCCAAGGCGGCGGCGGAGTTGGTCGGATATATCAGCCGCGTCCTGGAGACCTTGGCCGGGGATCTGCCGCGGCCGCAGTATGTGCGAGTGCTGCCGCCGCAGTCAGCACATGGCAGCGGGAGTGGGAGCGGCGGAGGCGGGGGGTACGGCCCGGCGTTCGGCAGTGTTCCGGACTTCGCAGAACCGCCCACCGGGGTGCGCTTCGCCGACGTCCGGGAAGGCACGCCGGCGGCCAAAGCGGGACTGAAGGCGGGCGACATTCTGGTAGGGTTCGATGGCAAGACAGTGCAAAATCTGATGGACTTTACCGTGCTGTTGCGGCAGAAAAAGCCAGGCGATGAAGTGGAGGTCAAAGTCCTGCGCAACGGGGAGACCGTCACGGTAAAGGTGTTGCTGGAGGCAAGAAAATAGTGATTCGGCTATATTTTCGGGGCCAATCCGCCGATTAGGCAAGAAGGAGAGCATTACCCGTTGTCCACCTCGTCGATTTACGCGCCGGCCGATCGTAGTTGGAAGCTGCCACCCCTGATCCTGCACCCCTTCGCGGACGCGGGCGGGCCGAACAAACTCGTGGAAAGCACACGGGCCAGCATGATGATGCAGGGCTTTCTGCCAAACAATGAGTTCACGGCGGCGGAACTGGACCGGAAACTGCTCGACGGGCGGTATTGCGAGATCCGGATGCTTTACTACGTCGGCAAGGACCTGGTGAGGTGGATTGAACAGTGCATGGATGTGGTCAACCGGGATCCGGAACTGCAGCAGGAGGGCGTCAAGGCGCAGAGCTTCGCCCAACTCCTGGTGGAGGACCCGCCGGAACTGGTGCGGGAGAAGTTGCGCAAGTGGCAGGTAGCCGACTACAAGTCGATCTTCTCGCGCGCGATCGGGCTGAACATGGTCTTCGCCGATGCCCCGGAGCGCACCGATCTGGCGGACTCTTTCATCCGGCACTACTACCGCTATGCCGACCATATGTACGCCTGCTATCAGGGCCAGCAGGCCAGCCGGCAGATCCGATCGACGAGTTTTTATTTCGACCTCTACGCCTCCGGCGAATACTCCCGCATGTTGGAACGGGAGTGGCAGGACTCGATCGACGCCTCGTAGGCACCGGCCGCACCTAGGCTCTTGAAAATAGACAGTCCCCAGGGGCTGCTTGGTATACTCCCGTAAATGGAACTGCCGCGCATTGTACGAGTCAAACAGAACTTCCCGGACCGAAGCTTGAAGGATGTTGCCGGGTCGGTAACGGCGGAGTTGAGCGGGTCACCGTTCGCCTCCCGCGTCAAGCCCGGCGGGAGGGTGGCAATCGGCGTCGGCAGCCGTGGGATCACGAACATCGCCCTGATTGTGAAGGCGGTGGTGGATTACTGGAAATCTGTTGGATGCGCCCCGTTCATCTTCCCGGCGATGGGAAGCCACGGAGCCGCGACGGCGGCGGGGCAGGCGGATGTCTTGGCGCACTATGGGATTACCGAAGCCACGATGGGTTGTCCGGTGATCAGCCAGTTGGAAGTGGTGTCATTGGGCAAGGACGCCAACGGGATTGAGGCATTTCTGGACCGCGAGGCCCATAATGCAGACGGCGTGATGCTGGTGGGACGGGTGAAGTGGCACACCGACTTCGCTGGGAAGATTGAGAGCGGCCTGTTCAAGATGATGGCGATCGGCCTGGGCAAATTCGCCGGCGCGCAGCGGTATCATACTTACGCCTACCGGCTGGGCCTGGAGCACGTCATCCGCAGTGTGGGGCGGCAGGTGCTCGGGTCTGGCAAGATCCTGGGCGGGCTGGCCATTCTGGAAGACGCGTACCACAGGACGGCGAAGGTGAGCGCGGTGGCGGTCGAAAACATGGAGTCCACAGAGGAGCAGTTGCTGGAGTTGGCAAAGTCGTGGATGGGGCGGGTGCCGTTCGACCTGGATATCCTCATGATCGACGAAATCGGGAAGAACATCTCCGGGGCTGGCATGGACACGAAAGTCGCCAATCGAGGCGTGAACGGTGAGTACAACCCGTGGCCGGGGCCGAAGTTTCAGCGCATCTATGTGCGGGATCTCTCGGGGCTGAGCTATGGGAACGCGGTGGGACTCGGAATGGCCGACGTGATTCACGACCGGCTGCTCGGTAAGGTCGATTGGACGCCGACCTCTATCAACTCCCTGACCGCTTCGAGCCCGAGCGCGGTGAAGACGCCTCTCCATTATGGGAGCGACTTCGTCTGCTTGCAGAAGTTCTGGCCGACGGTCGGCAAACTGGATCCGAAAGAAGTAACACTCGGATGGATCAAGAACACGCTTGAGTTGTCGCCGTTGGCGCTCAGCGAAAATCTATTGCCCCAGATTCGGGAACAGGTGGACCTGGAGATTCTTGGGGAACCGGAAGCATTTGAACTGGATGCCGCGGGCAACTTCCGGACGACGCTGTTCACCGGGCCTGAACTGTCCCCCAGCCACTAGCGTGTTACTGCAAGCACTCCGGCTGTTGGCGTTGTTCGCGGTGTTGGCGCCGGGGGCATGGTACGCATGGCAATGGCGTGGAATGCCACATGCGAGCGAGTACCACGACGACGGGGTCTACTTCGTCGGCGCGAAGGGAATGGCCGAGTCCGGACGGTACGCAATCGAGAGCCTGCCGGCCGAGCCGATGCAGACAAAGTACCCGCCGCTCTGGCCGGCGACGCTGTCGCTGGCATGGCGGGCAACGCCACATTATCCGGAAAATCTGCCGTTGGCGATGTTGCTGTGCTGGATCTGGCTGCCGGTGTCATTAGTCCTGCTCCACGCATGGTGGCGATCGGCAGGGCTGTCTACCGACCTGGCGCTAGGGCTATGCGTCGTGTGGGCGCTGAATCCCTATGTTGTACTGTTCAGTTCGGCAATGCTGAGTGAAATGCAGTTCACCTGCCTGCTGGTGGGGACCCTTCTGTGCTTTCGCGGTGAGGGCGTATGGTGGGCCGTGTTGGCGGGAGTGCTGGCCGGGCTGACGTTTCTGTCCCGAACAGCCGGAATTGCCCTTTTCCCGGTAGGAGTCGCGGTTTACCTGTTGCGGAGCAACCCTCTCCGGGCGGGAGTTTTCGGTGGCGCGATGTTGCCGGCCGTGGTGGGGTGGATGCTGTGGGCCGGCGCCAACCGGACACCCGGCAGCGATGCGGTCACCCTCTATTACACCAACTACTTCGGATTCTATCTGTCGATCTTCGAGTGGCAGGAGATTCATCTCTACCTCTGGAAGAACCTTGATGGGATGTTGCGGGGATTGGGCGCACTGGTTCTGCCGGACACTTCGAAATCGTTGATCGACAAGGTGCTGGCGGAGACCATCGGCGTGGCCGGACTGATCGGCGTCTACCGGATGGCCCAGGGCGCAGACCGAAAGATTTACGGGCCGTACATCGGGTTCGCGGGTATCTACGCCCTGATGCTGGTGGTGTGGCATTTCCCACCCACCGAGCGGCTGATGCTTCCGGTAGCGCCTTTGTGGCTGGCAGGTCTGGCGACCGAGCTGATTCGCCTGGGAGCAAACATGACCGCCGTGTTTCGGAAGCCCGACCGGGGGCAAAGGGTGGCTGGAGGCATCATGGCCGGTATCGTTCTGGCGCTAGGCTTCTATTGTGGCGCCCGGCAGTTCGGGCTCCTCACCGAGGGGCTGGACTCGTTCTATTCCCAGCACGCGGCCAGATTGGAGCAGTCCGAACCGGCAATGAAGTGGATAAGGGACAACCTACCGTCCGGTGCGCGAATCCTGTCGGAGAACGACCCCCTCTTATACCTGCGAACGGGACGACGGGGCGCGGCGTTGCAGGTGATGCTGACAACGATTCACTGGTACCGGGAGGATCACGCGGCGCGAACGGCCGACTATCTGGCAGCGCCGGAGCGCGCCCGGCAGCAGCGGCTGGACTACTTCGTGCTGAACGACTGGGATTTTGCGCGTGATATGCCTGCCGAAGAGCAGGAGAAAATCATTCAGGCGCTCCATACTGACGCCCGGCTGGAGGAGCTATACGCCTCCGGCCCGACGCGCGTCTACCGGGTGCGCTAAATGAAGAAGCGGCGGACGACTGGAAGTCTTCCGCCGCCGGTTGAAAGCGTTGATTGTTTTAGGAGCCCTGGCTGGCGGCACTGGCCATGGAGCTGGCCACCTTCGAAAAGATCTGGCTGATGTTTTCCGAAACGCCGGGCATGATGGCCCCCGCGGCGACGGCGACGAAGCCGGCCATCAGTGCGTATTCGATAAGGTCCTGACCTTTGGTGTCCTTCAGGATCGCCAGCGACAGGAACAGGTTCTTTACACGGTTCATAATTTGTTTTCCTCTCCCAGCAACCGTTATTTCAAGGCTGCTGTAAGTAGAGTAACGGTATGCAGGCGTGAGACAAATCGGTGGAATGGCTGAAACAGTAGGGGATTTGCGCTGAGGGACCGTGTGATCGCCCGAACCGTTGGTACTATTCCCATACTTAGAAGGGGAAGAAACGAAAACGGGAACCGGTTTCGCGGTTCCCGTCTTGGGTTATGTGCTGGCAAACGGCAACGGCGGAAGGAATCCGGATGTTCCCGGAGACCTTCCGCCGAAGGCTAAAGTCCGGCGTTGCCGGCTAGACTTAGGAGCCCTGGCTGGCGGCGCTGGCCATGGAGCTGCTGATCTTGGAGAAGATCTGGCTGATGTTTTCCGAAACGCCGGGCATGATGGCGCCAGCGGCAACGGCCACGAAGCCGGCCATCAGGGCGTATTCGATCAAGTCCTGACCACGGGTGTCCTTCACCAGCTTCAGGGTGATAATCATCTGTTTGATGCGATTCATTGTTCTCGTTCCTCTCGATTGCTTTCCTGCCGTCTGACCGGCTAAGTCAAGAGTAACGGGAATTCCAGGCGATTCCGATTAGGCGAAACACTAAATTGACCGGCAAAAATCTACGGTGTTTTCCGGGGTACCAACGGTTCATCACTCGGCCAGGACCCTATGCGGAGACGGATCTCATCGAGGTTCTTTTTCGATACTGCCGGCACCCGAGTCTCTTCGGCCGGATAACCGACCGGTATGAGTAAAGATGCCCGTTCATTGGGTGGGCGATTGCAGATTTTTGCCAGGAATCCCATGGGATTCGGGGTATGAGTGAGCGTGGCGAGGCCCGCCACATGGAGCGCAGCCAGCAGAAACCCGGTCGCGATACCGACGGACTCCGATACATAGTAGTGCTTGATCCGGTTGCCGGACGGATCGATTCCGTAGTCGAGCCGGAAGACGATGATCAGATAGGGAGCGGTTTCCAGGAACGGCTTTCGCCAGTCGGTACCGAAGGGCTCCAGCGCGTGCAGCCACTCCGCGGGGAACCGGCGTTCGTAGTTTTCCCGCTCCTCGGCCTCGGCGGCGACACGGATTTCGTGCTTCACGGCCGGATCCGCGACAACAACAAATCGCCACGGCTGCTGATTCGCGCCCGACGGGGCAGAGCCGGCAATGGCAATGGCACGGTCGATCAGATCGGGCGGGACCGGATCGGACGAGAAGTGACGGACCGACCGCCGTGTGCGCATCGTTTGCTCGAACGAGGCCAGCGCCTCACGCTGAGCGGACAAGGGCAGACGGGGCCACGCGAGCGGAACGGTGGGAGCCATGCCTCTATTCTGCCGTCACTTGCCAAGTCCGAAGGCGTAAAGGGTCGTACGGGTGCGAACGTAGAGGCGGTTGTCCCCAATCGCCGGTGTGGCAAAAGTCTCATCGTCGAGATCGTTCACCTTGAGCACCTCCCAGTCGCCTTCGGCCTTCATCACAGAGAGCTTGCCCGCCTGGCTGATCATGTAGACTTTCCCATCGGCGCCTACCGGGGACGCCCAATAGGGCTCCAACGCACCTGGGATACGTCCCTGCTTGATAACCTCGCCGCTTTCGGGATTCAAGGTGGTCAGCACGCCGCCATCCTTCACCATCCAGACGGCATTGTTGTAGACCAGCGGCGTCGAGCAGTTCGGAAGCGACTTCCGATAGCGCCACCGGATGTGGGAATTGGTGATATCGCCGCGCCCTCCCAGTTGAATGGACATGATCGAGTTCTGCGCCTGGCGGTGCAGTTTGTAGAAGGCCCAGTCCCGCTCATCGAGAAAGTTGTCCTTGTTCAGGTCATAGTTGGCCACCGCCTGTGCGTTGCGGAACCCGGCGCCGGCAGCCTCTTCCACATTTAGCTTGCCATCGCCATCCTTATCGAACTTTCCGGCGATGATGGCCCAGTCCTCCACGGGAGGAGGGGTTTCGGTGTCGCCACCGGACTCCCAGGAGTTCAAATACATGCGGTCTCCGATGACCACCGCGGCACCCTTCAACTGCCACGCCATGCCGCCGGCCCACCACAGCTTCCGCCCGGTCTTCAGCTCATATCCGGTAGTGATGTAGGCACCCGGCACAATCAGTTCGGCGGGGCCGTTCTTCGGGCGCCAGACCGAAGGAGTGGAGTAGCCCCGGGTGGTCTCCGGGCGCTCCACCTTATAGCGAACCTTGCCGGTGTTCTTGTCGACGGCCAGGTAGTAGGAGTTCGTATCCTGATCGCAAATCAGTAGCACCAGATCGTCGCTGATCACCGGGGACGAACCGTGGCCATTTTGATTATTGAACGGGCCTAGCGGCAGTTCCCAGAGCGGTTTCCCTTCAACGGAATAGGCAACCAACCCGAAGTCGCCAAAGAAGCTGACCACGATTTTTCCATCGCTGACCGGCGTGCCGGAGGCGGCGGAATTGGTTTTCTGTGACTCCTCTTTCCGGGGCCGGGGCGCTTCGCGCTTCCAGAGCTGACGGCCCGTCGCACGATCCAGGGCGATGGTGAACAACGCCTCCAGGTCAACGGCAGTCAGGAAGATGCGCGGCCCGACCAGAATCGGGGACGAGTGTCCGGGCGGAACGGCCGTCTTCCAGACGACGTTCGTGTCCGGGCCCATTTCCACCGGCAGGTTTCGGTCCGCGGTAACGCCAAGGGCATTCGGGCCGCGGTACTGCGGCCAGTCCGCCGCGGCTAGAGACAAGGCAGAAAGTAGAAGTAGTGTTTTCATTCGCAGTTGAGCTGTCAGTTTTTCTGAGCGAAGCAGTAGAGGTGTTCGTGGGTGCGGATGAAGATACGTCCGTCGACAAAGGCGAGCGTCGCATTCACTGTTTCGTTGAGGGGATTCACGGCAAGGATATCCCAGTCGGCTCCGGGACGGATGACGACAATCTTGCCCTCCTGCGAGGCCGCATAAATACGGCCATCGGCGGCTACCGGGGAGGAGTAGTAGTCGCCAAGCGCGCCGGTCAACCGCGCCTGCTTCAGGACCTTGCCCGTCTCCGCGTCGAGCGCCGTCATGATGCCGCCTTCCTTGGTCATATAGACGATGCCGTCATAGTAGAGTGGCGACGGCACGTTCGGCAACGACTTGTAGTAGCGCCAGCGCACCGCCTTCTCCGTCATGTCGCCCTTGCCGCCAAGCCGGATCGCGTTGACCGCGTTAATCACCTTCTTGCGCCGCTGATACATGCGCCAGTCCCGCTCTTCGACGAAGCCCGTCCGGTCGAGGTCCATGGCGGCCCAGTCCTTCGTCAGTCGGTCGTCGGCGATCTCTTCCTTCGTCAACTTTCCATCGCGGTTGGCATCACGCGTTTTCAAAATCTCCGGGAAGTCGGGCACGTTTTCCTGCGCGCCTTCATCGGAGCCGCCCGCCCAGCCCAGGACGTAGACGGTGTCGCCGTGAATCACGGGGGTGGGCTTCAATTGCCAGGTGAGCGAGTTGACCCACCAGACAGGCTCGCCTGTGGCGACCGAGTAGGCCACAAGGGAGTACGAACCCGCGATCAGAACCTGCAGCGGCTCATTGGCTGGCTTGTATAGTACTGGCGTCGCAAAGCCGCGTGTAAATTCCGGACGCTCGCGCCGCCACTTCTGCTTGCCGGTGTCTTTATTGAGGGCAAGAAAGAAGGAACCGGTTTCCGCGTCGATGTTCACGAGCAACGTGTCCCCGGCCAATACGGGGGACGTACCGAGGCCAAACGGGTTATTGATGGGCCCGAGGTCCAGACGCCAGCGCTCCTTGCCGGCGGCGTCGAAGGAAATCAGCCCGAAATCGTTATAGAGCGCATAGACATTGTTGCCGTCGGTGACCGGCGAAGGACTGGCGGGGGTGGAGGACTTATGGTGCTCGGCAACACGGGGCCGGGGCACCGTGCGCCGCCAGTTCTCCCTCCCGCTCCTGCGGTCGAGCGCGATGAGGTAGATTCCGTCCTTGTCGTAAGCCGAGACGAAAATCTGCGTTCTGCTGAAAACAGGCGACGAGTGGCCCGGAGGCAGCGGCGTCCGCCACACCATGTTCTGATCAGGGCCGAAGAAGATGGGTAAATTCTTCTCGTCGGACACACCCGAGGAGTTCACTCCGCGGAACTGCGGCCATTCTCCTGCTGACAGAGGGGCAAGCGCCACGAATGCGGCGGCGAGAAGACACGTCGTACGCATGATCCCGTCATCATACCCCGTCAGAGCCCGGCCAAGGAGGTATCGGACTGTCGGCGGGAAAGGCGTAGGATGGTATTGCCATGATCAAGGGAATAGAACACACTGCCATTGCCGCCGCCGATATTGAGGCGCTCGCCAACTGGTATGTGGATATGCTTGGGTTTGAGATCAACTACAAGTCGCCGAACGCAATCTTTGTGCGGGCCGAGAATGGAACGATGCTGGAAATCATTCACGCCGAGGGAGAACGGCCGGCGACGGGAATGAAGACGCCGGGAATCCGTCATCTGGCGTTGACGGTGGAGGACTTCGATACCGCCTATGTCCGGTTGACGGCGCGCGGCGTGAACTTCATCAGCGACCCGATGGAGAGCAAAGGCAATCGCGTCGTTTTCTTCACCGATCCGGAGCACAATATTCTGCACCTGCTGCAGCGCGCGACGCCGCTGCCGGAGCGCCTGTAGACAGCTAAAAGCGCCAACGCAACTGCAGATGGACGGAGCGGCCAAACGAATCGATACCGGAGCCGTGGATGCGGAAGTTGCGGTCGGCAATGTTGGTGAGCGCTACCTCGATGGAGAGCATCTCCGTTAACGGAATGCCGGCTCGGAAGTCAATACTGGCCCAACCGGGCGTATTGGTGAACAGAGGGACGCGCACCGAATCAGCAACACCGGGCAGCACACGATTCTGAATCGCAAGCAGCGGCTCGGCCACAGGAAAGCGGCCGGAGTTGTAAAAGTCGGCGATATCCTGCCGGCGGCGGGATGCCCCGATGCGCTCGTCATCGCGGTCGCCGCCGGAAAGGCGGTCCTGCGCACCGGAGGCGGCAAACTGGACCTCCGCCCAGTAACGCCCGCCGAGATAGCGAAGCCGGGTTGCCCCTTGCTGGGGAGGAAGGCGGCGGATGTTGCGGTTGGGGTCCAGATCGCGGCCGAGCAGGAAGGAGTAGGAATTGCTCCAGAGCCACCGACTGGCGAGCCGGGCTTCCCAGTTGGCCTCAATGCCCCAGTAGCGGGCGCGCCCATCGTTGACGAAGGACTTGAGCGCCCGAGGATCGATGGCGCTGGCGACGGCAACCACGCCCTGGGCGCGCTGCGCGGCGGTCTGCGGAAGTGGAGAGACCGCGAGGCCCGCGATGGCGGCGGGGATAGCGTTGGCGGGGAACAGGAGCGTGCGTCGGACGATGGGGTCCTGGAGCTCGGAGTCGAAAAACTGCAAACGGGCGCGGTTTGCGGAAGTCTGCCAGCGGAGCCCGAACTCATAGTTCATCAGGCTCTCCATCCCCAGCGCGCGGAGCGGAACACCTTTGGAGACGGCGCCTTCCCCGGCCGAATCGGCCAGCAGGGCGTTCGGGGCCTCGCGCGCCGGCACTTCATAGCCTAGATCCTGCAGGCCGATGGCTCCAAGATCGTTCAGGTTTGGAGCTCGAAAGCCTCGGCCCGCAAGGCCGTGGATCGCGAAGGCCGGCGTAAGCCGGTAGAGAAGGCTGGCCTGCCAGGTCCAATCGTTAAAGCTCTGCGCGGAAGCGGGCGTGCGGAAGACCACATTTTCCGGATTGCGATAAAAGATGCGGGAATAGCGAAGGCCGTAGCCGGCGCGAAGCCGCCGATAGTCAGTAGAGCCTTGCGTGTAGATGCCGCCAATCCGATATTGAGACCCCTCCGGGTAGAGCGGACGGGCGGCGGCGCCGTTTACCGCGCGGCGGGCGTACACCCGCTCGTCGTAGAGTTCCCCACCCATCGAGAGAACGGTGTGCCGGCCGAAGTGGGTGATGGCCTGGCCCGTGTAGCCGAGCGACTGTACGCGCTGATAGTCGGCCGTCACCGAGTCGGTGGGGCGAAGCCCCTGCCGGACCGAGCCGTCCTGCTGCCGGTTGACCGAGAAACGGCCGCTGAGCGAATCGAAACCAGCAACCTGCAGTCGCTCATACCGAGTGTAGAAGAGGTCCAGAATCTGCGGAGAGAGCGTCGATTGCAACCTCCCCAACCCTCCCCAGAGATCCTTGGTATTCCGCAAACCGTGCACTTCGCCACGCTGGTACCAGGTAGTCCAACTCTGTTTCTCGTTGGGACGGAAAGCGAACTTTCCGTGGGCGCCGGCCTGTGAGTACGCAGTGTCGAGCAGGCGGCTGCCGAGCGCATCCTTCACCTGCTCGTTGGAATAGCCGTAGAGGCGAGTGAGCACGTTGTGGGAATCAAAGCCCTGGCCGGCGCGGATGTTGTTGTGGCGGCGGGCGGCGGCGCCGAGTTGAAACCAGACACGTTCAGTTCCGTGGGAGATAGCAGCGGCGGCGCCGGCGGACAGGTCAGCGGTCTGGCCGTGCAGCGTGGCGTCGCCATGCCAGGCGGCGGGGCCGAAACGGGGAGCGTCGGTTAGCACCTGAATCGTTCCGCCAAGCCCATCGGACCCGTACTGCGTACCGGATGGGCCAAGCATCGCCTCGACATGCGATGCCTGACTTGGCTCCAGGTAAGCAAGATATTGATTCGGGCCGGAACGAAAGGTGGAGTTGTTGAAACGGACCCCGTCAACCAGGTTGAGCACCTGGTATCCGGTGAGTCCGCGGAGGAAGGGGGAGACTTGGCCGGCGCCGGTCTGCTGCAGCATGATGTTGGGTTGCGTCTCCAGAGTATGGGCCGCGGTTGGTTCGGCGCGGCGATCTCCGGATAGGATCATCTCCGGGCGGACCATGACCTCCTCGGCGTGCCCGGGCGTAGCTGTTACGGTGATGCGGGACAGCGTCACTACCGCGGCATCCCCGGCCACGACCACCGGCGCGAATCCGGGGGCGGTGATGCGAATGGTAGACTGCGAGACCTCCTCGATCTTGACGTCTCGCAGTTCCCTGCCCTGATTGTCGTAGACCCGAACTTCGGCGGCAGCCGCGAGCAGCGCTACGGTAAAGAACAGTAAAGTTTTCATCGGAATTACTTGGCAGCGATTCGATAGGCGGCCATCTCAGTGGCGTTCCGGACAAACAAACGCCCATCGGCAATGGCGGGAACATTCCAGGTGCGGCCCTCCAGTGCCTGGAAGCGGGCGATCTCCTGATGCGACGCCGGGTCGGCCTTCAGCAGCACCACCTCGCCCTGTTCGCTGGTGATGACAAGATGGCCGGAGGCAAGCAGCACTTGTCCATAGCCGTAGCGGCCAGCCTTCCAGGCCGGCTCGCCGGTCCGGGCGTCGATGCAGGTGAAAATGGCCTCGTCGAAGCCATAGATGTAGCCGTCGTGGTAGACGCTGGAGTTGAACTTGTTCTTGAGCTTCTTGTTCTCCCACACCTTGCGGGCTCCCGTGGGAGAGATCTCGAGCAACGCGGCCCCGTGGCCGTAGCCGGAGGAGATGACAAGTTGATTGGGGCCCGTAACGATGGGCTGCGCGGAATTGATGTCGTACTCCGTTGTCCACGGGTACTCCCAGAGCAGTTTCCCGCTCGTAGCGTCAAGACCAACCGCTCGCAGCGCTGTGATACTGACGATCTGCCGCTTGCCCGCAAGAGTGACGAGCATCGGAGAGGCGTAGGAGGTGCGGTCACCGAGTGAGGACCAGACGCGATCTCCGGTGTTCCGGTTGT
>CAZWDD010000046.1:0-21654 GCA_964632345.1 uncultured Solibacteraceae bacterium
TGCGGTCGGTCACAAGCTTGCCGGCGCTGGCGACGTCCATCTGGAACGTCTCGACCTGAGCCGCACCCCCATCGATGCGGGCGGCGTCCGGGCCCTCAGCCGCCTGCCCGCGCTGGCGGAACTGCGGATGGCGATGGCCAGGAATATTGACGACAGCGTCGTCCCCATTCTGGCCGCATGGAAGTCGCTCCGCACCGTCGCCCTTGAAGGCACCGGTATCACGCCGGACGGGATGGCAAAGCTGAAGGCCGCCAGGCCAGACCTGCACTGCCTCGGGCAGTCTCGCTGAACCCCGCCTACGGTTTCTGTGCGTACCCGAAGTCCGACATGATCTTCGGATTGTTCTCCTCCATCGCCAGCAACTCGTGGCAGCTCGTGCAGTCCTGCGCAATCACACGGCCGGACTCGGATTTATGGTCATCGTCGTGACAGCGGAAACACCCGGGGAAGTCCACGTGACCGATGTTATTGGCGTAGGTCCCCCACTCCACCTTCATATCCGGGAAGACATTACGCGCATAGATCGCACGCACGCTCTCGGCCGCCGACTCAATCGGCGCCTTCTGCTTGGCGTAGATCTCCGGATACTTCTCCCGGTAGAACGCCACGAACCCGGCGGCCACCTGCGCATCCTGCCCGGCAGCATACTTCTTCTTCAGGACCTCGACGCCCGTCTTCTTGGCGAAGGGAAGCGAGGTGGGAATTCGCCCGTCGGCGATCGCGCGATCGATGGCCGGCTCCGGCATATCGTAGGCGTGCGTCGGCCGGTTATGGCAATCGATGCAATCCATCGTGCGAACCTCGAACTTCTCGTACTCGTCCTTCTTGGCGCCCGGTGCCAGGTAGACGGTCGGGTCCTCGCCCTGCTTCACGCGTTCCACCCACGGAATCGTCTGCCGCTTGTCGTCCGCCGCGCGATACCGCATCATTACCCCGTCCTCCAGATGCGCCCCGTGAATCCCGCGCTTGGAGTGGCCGCCGCCGATGCGCATCAACAGTACCGAGTCCGAGCGCGTATTCGCTTCATCGTCGGCGAACTTCGCGATCACCCGAACGCGGTCCGTGCCGAACTTCTGCGGCCAGTGGCAGCCCTCGCACGTGTCCCGCGCCGGACGCAGGTCGTGGACCGGAGCCGGCGTCGGCCGGCTATAGCTATTGAACAGCACTTTGAAAACCTGCCGGATACCCGAGATCTTAGCCTTCACCGTCCACTCCGCCCCGGGCCCGATATGGCACTGCACGCAGTTCACCCGCGAATGCGGCGAATTCTGGTAGGTGGCGTACTCCGGCGCCATCACCTGGTGGCACGCCGTTCCGCAGAACTCCGTGCTGTCCATGAAGTGGACCGCACGGTAGGTCAACTGGCTGGCAATGACGATGTTGATCACCGTCGCAAAGCCGATGAACATCACCAGCTTCCGCAGCATCGGATTGCTCCAACTCCGCTCGCCCGGCTCCAGCAGCACCGTGCCGCCCCGGCGCCGGTCGAGGTACAGTCCTGCCGGAATCAGCAGAAGTCCGGTGATGAACACCCCCGGAAGCACCAGAAACACAAGGATGCCCAGATAGGGATGATCCACGCTGCCGGACAGAATCGTCGGCAGCAGGAATAAAAACGAAATCGTCGCCGCCGTCACGACAAACACACCGGCACGGCTGATCCAGTTGCGAGAGAGCCGCAGTATCGGCGTGATCAGAAAATCAAACCGGCTTGCGGGGTTCGGTTGTGTCATCCTTCGGGGGATCCTTTTCTTCAGAATGTGGTGCGTGCTGCCGCACGGTCCGGCCGGTCATCCATGCCGTATCCATGGGATAAACATCGGGATCGAAGATCACCCCGTAGAAGTGCCACACTATGATGGCTAACGTCGCCAGAATGGCCTCGTACAGATGCAGTGTCACTGCGAAATCCAGCCACACCTTTGGCAGCGACGCCAGCATCCAGTTGTTCGCCCAGAGCATGATACCGGTGACCGCCATAACCAGCGTCCCCCAGACCACCGCCCAGTACTCGGCCTTTTCGATATAACTATGGGAGGATATCTTCGGCTTCTTCTGCGATAGCCCGATGTTATAGAGAAACATCTTCCATGCCTCGGAAACATCGGTCCACCTCGGCAGTAACTCATACCAGTGTTCCCGCAGTTTGCGGTTAAACAGCAACGTTCCCAGATGGAGGAACGAGACGAGGATCATCACCACACCCGCGCCCCGGTGCACCGTGCCGCGAACCGGCAGAAACTCCTCCAACGCCACCAACGGCCGCGCCCAGATGTGGTCCGGGTACTTAAGGGCGAAACCCGTCCAGACCAGCACGATAAACGACGTCGCCAGCAGGAAGTGCTGGACCCGCTCCCACGGATACATCCGCAACTCGCCCACGGCCGGGGCCGCGCGCGGCCCCGCCACAACCGCCGGCTGCAGCCGCAGTGCCTGGATCTTCCGCACCAGGTCCCCGGCATTGTGCAGCGTCATCAGGCCGATGATGAAGGGGATCAGGAACAGGTAAAACTGCCGCAGATACCGCACCGGCAACGCTTCCGATCCGTCTTCGGCCACGTGAATCGGACTGATCGCAAACCGCGTTCCCGCCCCCGGATGGCAATTGCCGCACGTGTTCCCTAGATTGGACGGATGGATCGTCGATTCCTTATCGCTCGACGCCAGAATCTTATGGAACCCATGACAGGAGGCGCAATTGGCCACCGTTTGCGCGCCCGTGCGCGACGCCAATCCGTGGAAAGACGCCGCAAATGTCGTGATCCGGTCCGAAGGCAGCCCGAACCGCTGCGTCTATCGCAGGTCCCCATGGAAGCGGCCACAAGTGTCGCTCACCGCTGTCGGACTGACCAGAGATCCCTTCTCCTTGGCCCGAAGGATCGAGTGTTCCCCGTGACAATCCGTGCACACCGGCGTCTGCGGAATCCCAGCCGCCAGCGCCTTTCCGTGTACGCTCGCCTGGTACTCCTCCAGCACTTCTCCATGGCACATGCCACAGGACTCCGGAATCGCCTTATGAAAGTCGATGCTCTTCGTCTTCTTCGTGGTGTGCGCCGTATCGTGGCAGGTGTCGCACCCAGGCGCCGCCGCATTCCCGGCGGCCAACTGCGTTCCGTGCACAGACCGGCTGTGCTCCCCGCTCTGCGCCGCGTGACACGACGCGCACTCCGGCTTCGGCAACTTCTCCGGATGCGGATAGTCCTGATGCTTCGTGTGGCAGGCCGTGCATGCCACCGCGGCATGCGCCGAAGGTGCCATCGCCGTCTTCTGGTCTTCGTGGCAGCTCAGGCAATCGGCCGGCTGTGCCTCCGCCTGCCAGGCCCAGCTGACACAAAACCAAATCGCTACCAGCCCTAAACGGCGAAGAGTTCTTCTCCCTCCTCGCCTAACTCTGCTCAACTGCCCCTCCTCATGCGCCGCAATTCCCAATGCTTTCGACTCGCGGCCCCGGGAGGGATGCCTATCGGCAATCGGGACTCCCATATTGCTCCCCTAAGCGGCAGTATACACCGATTCCACGCTGACAAAACCTATAACTTTCAATAAGTTAAATAGGGTCAAAATCGTCCTATTTCTCATCACACATGTACGACAAAAACTGCCCGAATTACTTCCGCCTCGGAAAAAAGAAGCCTTGTTAGCCACGGACTTTCCGTGTACAGTTACCGTAGAGTGACGTGCTCCGGGTGTCCACTCTCTTGTCGGCATCCCGTTCGCAACGTCTGAGCTGGGAGGATCGGCATGAAACGGCCCGCGTGGCTTCTGATGGGTGCCTTGACGTTGGCAGGCGGTACGGCAGCGTGGCTGCTCCACGGCGACTGGCTTCAATTTGAAGCCGGCGGCGCCATGATCAACCTCGGCTACAGGCTTCAGGACCCGGTGGCCAGATTCGACTTCGAGCACGAACATGTCTCTCCACCGCAGGTTTGGGACCAGTTCCTGCGGCAGAACCACATGGCCTCCAGCATTCGTCAGCGCTGGCCGCGGACCACCCGGCACCCGGTGGTCGCCCTGGTTACCTGCATGGACGCGCGCCTCGATACCAACGAAATCGCCGGTGATACGCGGCGCTACTATTATGTCCTGCGATTGGCCGGATCGGTCCTCTCCGTCAAGGAAGAGGAGATGCTGGAACTCGCGGCCGATAACGGCGTCGAAGTCGTTGTCTTCACCACCCACACCGACTGCGCCGCCGAACGCGCCGCGCGGACCCCGGCCCTCCGCACCAAGTTCCCGCAGTTGACGCAGGCTGTTGACGAGCGAGAGGCCCGGTTCCAGGAGTTTCTCAATCGGCCCGGTGTCCGCAACCGCATCGAATCCGGAAAGCTGCTGGTGAAGTGGATGGACCTCGACACCAGCACAGAACGCGTGATGCCCCACCGCGCCTACAACGGCCCGAAACTGCGCGACTTCTCAAACCCCATGTGATCCGGCCGCACGGCTCTGCCAGTCCGCGTCCGTGATCCGGCCCAACGCCGCATCCAGATCTTCCGGTAGGTACGGCTTCTGCAGAATCGCGACCCTTTCCCGCTCCACATCGGAGAAAACATCCAGCGAAACCGGGTATCCGCTGCAGAGCAGACACGCCGATTCGGGATAGCGGTCAAGCATGACTCTCGCCAGCTCCGTCCCGGCCATTCCTGGCAGCACTTCGTCCGTTATCAGCACATCCGGTCCTCGCGGCCCGTCTCGCAACTGCTCCAGCGCGGCCTCGGCCGAGTCCGCTGCTAGAACCTGATGGCCACTGCGCTGCAGATGACGCTGCAACAAGCGGAGCAACGCCGTCTCGTCATCAACCAGCAGGATCCGCAATGCTTCCCTCATCCGAAATCCAACGGCTAAAACGCCGATGCATTTCCGCGGGTCGGGAAGTAGGTTAACCCTGCCGTGATTCGCGAGCCGGTCCGGCCGAACGTCGTTCGCTCCAGATCGAACGTGCGGAAATCGAACCGGCAACTGAGTCCCACTGACTCGGTCAGCTTGTAGGTGATCCCGGTCCCCAGATTCCATCCCTCGAACCGGCCGGAGGCAAACCCCAGACTCTTCAACTTGTTGTAATCCACACTCCCGCTCAGCACCAACTCCCGGCTCAGATTCTGCGAGTACGAAATGCCCGCCGACTCGCTCAAGGACGTCAGGAAAAACCCGTTCCCGGCATTGATACTGCGCTGCGCGAACCCGCGAAAATTCGCGTGCCGCAGCCGGCGTGTCAACGCCGCGTTATAGCCGTACAGCAGGTTATCCGTTTCAAACACCTCGCTGCCGCTCCCACGGCCCAGGATCGCCGCCACAACCGGATCCAGCGCGAACGACCGGACACCCACCGTCGATTGCCTCGACCCCGTCAGTCCACCCGTAAACTGCCAGTCCCGTCCGATCTGCCGCCCGAAATGCACCCCGATCGTCTGCACGTCCGAATCACCGAAAATCTTCTCGAAATCAAAGTGATTGAACGTATAGCTCACCCCCAGGCTCGTCCTCCGGCTCACCCGGTACACCCAGTCCCCCGACGCCCCGTAGCCCCGCATATCCGCCAACCCCACGGCCCTCCGCCGGACAGTCGTCCCCGTCCCGCTTGCCCGGAACGATTGCCTCGAACTCCTCGTGTAGATCAACGAACTCGTATTGCCAAGAAAATAGCTCCGCGCGTCAAATAGTTCTGCTACTGGCGCCGTCAGAAACTCGAACTCACTCGCCTGAAAGACACTTGGGCCCCCGATAAACCGGTTCGACGTCCCGATCCCCGTCTGCGATACCACCTGCCACCGCCGGGAAAACTGCATTCCCATCGCCAGGCTCAACTGATGATTCGTCCCGTTGAACACCGTGTTTCCCGCATACCGCCCGTAATTCCCCCCGTAGTTCAACCCGACAAAACTGCGCCGGAAGATCTTCCGCCCGAAGATGCCCACCGCCGCCTCCACGCCCGCGCTCGAACGCGGCCGGAAGACGCCGTCATCGGCCACATTGTAGGCCAGAAGGCTCGAATCGTACACCGCATTCAGTGCCGCCTGCACGTTGATCGGCGATGCCGCTGTTCCCTTCATTCCCGTCGAAGGCCCCAGCCGGCCCAGAATGTCCGGCCCGTTCGCCATGTCGAACCCCGCACCGAATTGCGCCATCACAGGCAGCGTCCCCGCAACCATCATGGCCACCGCCAAACGATTCAACAATGACAAGAAATCGGCCTCCATCCTACCTATCGTCGCGATCAGGTCAACACTTTAAGCATTTGACCCCTGACGCGCGCGCAATCAGACTATTAACGAGCCTACCAGAACTCCCTATCCCACTGTTCTCAGGAGCCTTATCCGTGAAAGCACACACCGAATACCTCTCCTTCACCACCCCTAAAATACGCGAATTCCTCCGCATCACCCCGCAGGTCGAATCCGCCCTCGCCAAAAGCGGCATCACCGAAGGCATGGTCCTCGTCTCGGCCATGCATATCACCGCCGGCGTCTGGGTCAATGACGCCGAGGACGGCCTGCTCGCCGACATCGACGAGTGGTTGGAACACCTCGCCCCTTTCCGCAAGGACTACCGCCACCACCGCACCGGCGAAAGCAACGGCGACGCCCATCTGAAAAGCCTCCTCGTTCATCATCAGGTCATCGTCCCCGTCACCGCCGGCCGTCTCGACCTCGGCCCCTGGCAGGAGATCTATTACGCTGAGTTTGACGGCCGCCGCAAAAAACGCGTCATTATCAAAGTCATGGGCGAGTAGATTTTTTGAAAGGATTTTCCCCGCCGCAAAATTTCCCCCACAAGGAGCCTATATGAACGAAAAAATGATCCCGGCCGTCCTGGCCGCCTCTTCCCTGCTCGCCGCCGAACTGCCCGTCAAGCGCGTTGTCCTCTACAAACACGGCGTCGGCTACTTCGAGCGCAGCGGCGAGTTGGCCAGCGGCGAGTCGGCCCGCCTTGACTTCAAAGCGTCCGAAATGAACGACGTGCTGAAGTCTCTGACCGTTGAAGAGACCGGAGGCGGCAAGATCTCCGGGCTTCGTTACGATTCGGCCACCCCGCTCGAACGCCGCCTCGGCGAGTACGCCTTTCAGGTCGGCGCCCAGGTTCCCCTCGCCCAATTCCTCGATCAATTCAAAGGCGCCCGCGTCGAAATGGACAACGGTACCGAGAAACTCGCCGCCTCCATCGTCAGCGGCCGCGTCGTCCCCGCCACCGACGAACAACCGCAGCGCGACCTCCTCGTCGTCCTCTCCGACACCAACTCCCTCCGCACCGTCGACCTCTCCTCCGTCAACTCCCTCACCCTTGCCGACCCCGGCCTCCAACGCCAGCTCCGCGACTACCTCGGCGCCCTCGCCGGCTCCCGCACCCGCGAACAACGCAGCGTCTACATCGACTCCACCGATGCCCGCGGCCGCAAGGTAGCCGCCTCCTACCTCATCCCCACCCCCATCTGGAAATCCTCCTACCGCCTCATCTTCCGCAACTCCCCGCAGCCCCTTCTCGAAGGCTGGGCCATCATTGACAACACCACCAACGACGACTGGACCAACATCCAGCTCGCCCTCGTCTCCGGCAAGCCCATCTCTTTCCAGAGCCGCCTCTACGACCCCAAGTTCATCCAGCGCCCCTTCGCCGATCTGCCTGAAGAGGAAGCCGTCGCCCCGGTACTCTACGCCGGCGGCGTCGCCTCCGCCGCCCCCGCGCCCCCTCCCCCGCCCGCTCCCATGGCCAACAAGTCCATGGTCGGCCGTCAAAGAGGTGGCCGCGTCGATATCGCCATGGCCGCCGAGGTCATGACGGAGCCCGCCCCCATGATGGATCGCCAGAGCAGCGTCGACATCCAGACGGAGTCCCGCGAACTCGGCGAGCTTTTCGAATACGCCTTCTCCGCTCCCGTCACCGTCCGCCGCAACCAGTCCGCCATGCTTCCCTTCCTCCAGCAGCCGCTCGACGCCCGCAAGCTGCTCATCTACTCGGACCGCTCCAGCCAGAATCCCCGTACCGCCGCCGAACTCACCAACAACACCGGCAAGACCCTCGATGGCGGCCCCATCACCGTCTTCGATAACAACGCCTATGCCGGCGAAGCCCTCGTTGAAACCGTCAAGACCGGCGACAAACGCCTCATCAGCTATGGCGTCGACCTCGGCACCCGCGTCACCACCGCCATCGAATCCGGCTCCCGCCGCTACCTCGACTTCAAAGCCACCCGCGGAACCATCACCGCCAAAACCGGCATCGAGGAGACCACTACCTACACTATTCGCAACATCGACAACCGCCCCAAAACGCTGATCCTCGAACACCCCCTCCGCCCCGGCTACAAGCTCCTCAACCAGAAGCCGTCGGAAACCACCGCCGCCATGCAGCGCTTCTCCGTTGCCCTTAGCCCCGCCGCCACGGAAACCTTCGTCGTCAAGGAGGACAACGTCCACGACGAGTACATCTCGGTCTCCTCCAGCAGTCCCGACGCAATCCTCGCCATTGCCGCCAACCGGTCGCTCTCCACGCAGGCCAAACAGCAACTCGAGCGCCTCGCCGCCCAGAAACGCCAGATCGCCGAATCGGACCGCGCCATCCGCGCCGCCGAGCAGCGCATCCAGTCTCTCTCCACCGATCAGGACCGCCTCCGGCAGAATCTCGCCAGCCTCCGCTCCATCTCCGGCCAGCAGGAGGTCGTCCAACGCTACGCCCGCGATCTCGACTCCCGCGAACAGCAGATCGTCGCCCTCCGGGATCAGGCCGCCGCCGAGCGGACAAAGAAGTCTGCGTTAGAATCGGAACTCAATGCGATGATCGAGCGCCTCCAATTCTAGGCCCGCCTCATCCAAAGGATTCCATGAAACTTATCCGCTACTCCTTCCACGACGAAGTCCACGCCGGTGTCGTCACCACCGCCGGCGTGGTCCCGGTTCCCGCCATCAATCTCTATACCGGCGCCAAAGTCCCCGACTCCGTCCTCGAAATCATCGAGTCCGGCGACCTCGCCCCCCTTGCCGCCGCGGACACCCTCCCGGCCATCCCGTTCTCCGAGGTCCTGCCGCTGCTGCCTTACCCGGTCCCCCCAAAGATCTGGTGCATCGGCCTGAACTACCACTCGCACGCCGTCGATATCAACGCCGTCCAACCCGAGGAACCCGGCTCCTTCATGAAGCCCGCCTCCTGCATGACGCGCCCCGGCGGCGAGATCATCCTCCCCCCCGCACACATCACCAACGACGTCGACGCCGAAGGCGAATTGGCCGTCATCATCGGCCGCAAGGCGCAGTATCTCAAGACAGAAGCCGAGGCCCTCGACGCCATCTTCGGCTACACCGTCACGCTCGACCTCACCGCGCTCGACGTGCTCGCAAAGAACCCCCGCTACCTCACGCGCTCCAAGAGCTTCGACACCTTCTTCAGCTTTGGCCCCGTCGTCGTCACGAAGGATGAAATCGCCGACGTCGACGCCCTCGAAGTCATCACCGAGCGCAACGGCGAGGTCTTCTCGCGGGACTTTGTCCGCAACATGAAGACACGCCCCCTCGAACTCGTCCGCTTCCACAGCGACTACCAGACGCTGCACCCCGGCGACATCATCTCCACCGGTTGCCCCAAGGGCGCCCGCATCAAGCGCGGCGATGTCGTCGGCGGCCGCATCGAAGGCGTCGGCTCCATCTCGGCGACGGTTCGCTAAACTAATACTAGTGTCCAGCGCTCTCCGAAAAGTCATCTTCTGGGAATTCCCCCGCGCCTCATGGCAGTACGACATCATCGTCGTCGCCATCCTGGCCTTCATTTTCCTCACCCCGCGGGAGTTCTTCCGGGACCAGCCTCGCGCCCAGAGCATCGTACTGCTGCCCAACGAAACTCCGGGCACCGAGGTCTTCTATCTGGAGCCGAAACTGCTCGAGGACCTCGGCGAGCAGGACCGCTTCCAGAAGGCTTCCCAGTTGCTCCAGAAGCGCGACGGCAAGAAGCTCGAACTCTACCGCCTGACCCCCATCTACGACACCGAGGAAGCCATCAAGGGCTTCATGGCCTACGCAAAACTGGTGCGGTAACCGCCCGCGGCCACGCTGCATCCTAAAGGTTGACATGAGACTTCCGATCCTGGCCCTCGCCATTGCCACGGCGGCCGCCGCGCCTGCGGCCGAATCCCTTGCCGCCGTCCAGGCGCGCATAGACAAGTCCGCCGCCGCCTTCTCGTCGCTCACCGCCAGGGTGAAGAAGGTCAGCTTCACCGCTGTCATCAAGGACTCGTCCGTCGAATCCGGCACCTTCACGCTCAAAAAGCTGAAGCCCGGCGATATCCGCGTCCGCATGGAGATCGATAAGCCGGACCAGCGCTCCGTTGCGCTCTCCCGCAAAAAGTACGAGGTCTTCCTGCCCAAGATCAACACCGTCCAGGAGTACGACTTGAGCCAGTACGGCCGCCTCGTCGATCAGTTCCTCCTCCTCGGCTTTGGCACCCCCGTCCGCGAAATCACCAAAAGCTACGACATGGTGGTCACCGGCACGGATTCCATCGAAGGCCGCCAGGCCACCCGCATTGAACTCCGTCCCAAGGTGGCCAGCGTCAAGGAGCACCTGAAGCTCGTCGAAATGTGGATCCCCCTCAACGATGGTAACCCCATACAGCAGAAGTTCCTCCAGCCCTCCGGTGACTATACCCAGTCCACCTATCTCGACGTGAAGATCAACCCGCTGCTGAAGGACGCCGACGTACAACTGACGCTCCCCAAGAACGTCAAGCGGGAAAAGCCGCAGAAGTAGGCCCGTCGGAATCGGCCGCCAGACGGCCCTTACGCTTGGCCACCCTGGACACCGTGTCTTCGCCACCATGCGCAGCCAGGAAAAGTAGCCCGGCGTTGCCGGGCGGCCGCCCCCGAGGGCCTCCCGCTCGCCGTCCAGCGCCTCGATGTCGATTCCGGCGAATCCGTTCGCGACGCCGTTGGCGCCATCCTCGCCTCCGGCGAACCGGTCGACGTCCTCGTCAGTAACGCCGGCATCGAACGCGCCGGCGCCATCGAAGAACTGCCCCTCGCGGACTTCCGCACCTGCATGGAGACCAAATACTTCGGCGTCGTCCGCTGCGTCCAGGCTCTGCTGCCCCGCCTGCGCGCCCGTCGCTCGGGAACCATCGTCAACTCCTCCTCCGTTTCCGGACGTATCGCCGCCGCCCCGCTGGCCCCCTACGTCGCCTCCAAGTATGCCCTCAAAGCATTCAGCGAGTGCCTCGCCCAGGAGGTGAAGGCGTTCGGCATTCGCGTCGCCATCGTCGAACCCGGCATCATCGACACTCGCATGGCACAGTGCAACGCCGTCACCGGCGGCGAATCCGATTATCCCCGCCGGCCCGGACGCCGCCCCATTCCTCGCCTGGCGCGCCGCCCTCTCCGACGAAACCTGGGTCGACTGCGGCGCCCAATCCGACGCCGAATGGGTCGCCCAGGTCGCCCGCGATTTCGGTATGCCGATTACTCTCGCCGATCTCGACCCGCCCGCCTAAGCCACTTCCAGCCCCGTCAGGCTCCCTGTGCTGCTGGCAAACGAATCCGTCTCCACGCCCATCCGCTGCAGCATCGTCACGAACAGATTGCACAGCGGCGTATTGTTGTCCCGCCGGAACGCGACATGCTGCCCGTGCCGGAAGCCGCCGCCCGCCAGGATCACCGGCAGGTTCGTATTGTCGTGGATGTTCGAGTCGCCCATGTTGCTGCCGTAGAGCACCATGGTCCGGTCCAGCAGCCGGTCCCCGCTCTCCCGCTTCGCCGCCAGGCTCGCGTAAAGCCGCTTCAACAGCCGCATCTGCTGCCGGTCCGTCTCTTCCAACTGCTTCACCTTGCCCTCGGCCTGCCCGTGGTGCGACAACCCGTGATAACTCTCCGTCGTCGATTGCGCATCGTTCAACCGATACGCCGGCGTCAGGAACGCATCCACCATCAGCGTCACGATCCGCGTCGAGTCGGACTCAAACGCCAGTTGCGCCATCTGCAGCATCAGCTCGAACTTCTCGAAGAACAGCTTCTTGTCCTGAATATCGGCCGGCGCCTCCTGCGGAGCTCCGGGCTTCGGCCGGGACTCCCATGCCTTCGCCGTCTGCAGCCGCTGTTCCACTTCCCGCACCGAGGTCACATACTGCTCCAGCCGCGCCTTGTCCTCGCTCGCCAGGCTCTGCCGGAACCGGTTCGTTTCCTCAAGCAGCGTATCCAGAATGCTCCCCCGGCTCTCCAGCCGGTGCAGTTGCCGCTCCACCGCCTCCCGGTCGCCCTGCACGAACATCCGCTCGTAAAGCCTCGGCGCGCTGTCCTCGGCCGGCAGCAGCACACCATCGCGCGTCCAGGAAAGGCTCCGGTTTCCCTTGTCGATGTTCACGCCCAGATTCAGCGTCGGGAAACGCGTCACCTGGCCCAACTTCTCCGCCGCAAACTGGTCGAGCGAAATCGAGTTCCGGAATCCGCTCTTGAATGCCCCGCGTGCCGCCGTCAGGAAACAGTTGTCCGTGCTGTGCCCGCCGGAGACACCGGGGTGCGAAAGCCCGCTGAATACCGTGAACTCCCGCCGCACATCGGCCAGCAGCGATAGATACGGCGTCAATTCATAGTCACTCCCCGCTGTCTGCGGAAAGAACGGCTTCGGCAGCACGCCCAGGTTATTGGCGATAATCAGCATCCGCCGCGGCACAGCCGTCGCCGGGGCCGCCCGCAAAAAGCTGGGCATCATGCATTCCAGCAGTGGCAGCGCCAGCGTCACGCCCGCCCCGCGCAGAAACGTCCGCCGCGGCAGGTGCGATGCGGAAGTGGAAACATGCGGCGCCTTCATCGTTTATCGCCCTCCCAGAAAAATTCTACTCTGGATCAGCCCATCCAGTAGGTCCCGCGTCCGGTATCCCTTTCCGGCACACGCATTCAGGATGCGTTCGATCTCCGGCCGGTCAGAGAAACGTACCGGAGTCCCCGTCGCATACACCGTCCACTGCTGCAGTAGGTTCCGCGCCAACTGCCGCGGTTGCGCCGCCAGAATCTGCTTCAACTCCCGCACATCCCGGAACGGCCGCCCATCGGCCAGCACGCCGCTGGCGTCAATCTTCCCCGCAATCGTGTAGGAAAAGTCGTGCCCCGTGTGCGCAATCCCGCTCACCCGCTCGCCTTCTTCCAACCCGCGATACCGCTCCCGCCACTTGCCCATCACGTCAAAGTTCTCCAGCGCCAGCCCCACCGGGTCAAACCGCGCATGGCACGACGCGCACTCCGCCGACTTCGTATGCAGCGCCAGTTGCTCCCGGATCGTCTTCGCCCCGCGGATATCCGGCTCCACCGCAGGCACGCCCGGCGGCGGCGGGGGCGGCGGCTCCCCAAGAATCCGGTCCATGATCCAGGCCCCGCGCAGCACCGGCGACGTCGACGTCCCGTTCGCCGTCACCTTCAGAATCGCCCCCTGCGTCAACAGGCCTCCCAGCGGGCTTCCCTCCGGCACCCGGACGCGCCGCAGCGCCGAACCCCTCACCGGCGCCAACCCGTAGTGCCGCGCCAGCCGGTCGTTCACCAGCACAAAGTCCGATTGCACCAACGTGCTCACCGGCAGATTCTCCCGCACCATCGCGGCGAAGTACTCCCGCGTCTCCCGCTCCATCGAGTCCACCAGGTACTCATCCAGCCGGTACTCCGGATACAGCCGCAGGTCCGGGTCGTCGCGCCGCAGATGCCGCAGGCTCAACCAGTAGTCGGTAAAACTCGTCACAAAACGCTCGAACCCGCCCCCTGCAATCAGCCGGTCCGTCTGCTGCTGCAGCACGGCCGCCTCCCGCAGCCGGTTCTCCCCCGCCGCCCGCATCAGTTCCGCATCCGGCCGCGTATTGCCCAGCAGATGCGACAACCTTTCGGCAATCGCATGTGAGTCCCGCGGCTCGCGCAGATAGAGAAACTCGGTCGAACACAGGAACGCCTGATACCCGGCCAGCATCGCCTCGGCGAACGGCTCCCGATTGTCCAGCCGCGCCAGCACCAGCCGTTCAAACTTCCCGATCGACTCTTCCGGCACTGGCCGCCGCGCCGCGGCGTTCACAAAACGCCGCAGCAGCCGCCTCGCCTCCGCCCGCTGGTCCTTCGGCGCCGGCGCCACTCCCAACTCATCGAACAGCACCCGGTGGCTCGCCGGCGGCCACACCGGCGCCCCCACCGGCCCCTCAATCTCTATCCACCGGATCGCCACCCCCGGCTGCCCGCCCGGAGGAAACGGCGGATACCGGTAGCTGCCCGATTGGCTGGGAATCGCATCCACCTGCGGCACCGGCAGCCCCAGCAGCCCATATTCCACCGTTTGCCCCGCCTTCAGCAGTACGGTTGTCTCGTACACCCGCGGCTCCGGTTCTATCTCCAGAATGCCACCCGTCAGCTTCACGTCCTCGGCGATGTCATGGTTCGTCGGCCGCCTCGACCGGAATGTCATGGGAACCGCCTCGCTCGCCGCCGTCAACCGGAAACCTGAATGCTGCAACACCGCCCGCGCGTGCATCCGAACCCGGTACTCCCCGCCGTGCGGCGCCGCAAACCCGCGCGGAAACGCTCCGTACGGCCAGCCCGGCGACCGAAACAGTCCCATCTCGATCGTCTCGTCCGCCTCCTCCTCCGGCGTCATCGGCCGCGCCCGCTCCCGCTCCACGTTTATACCTTGGTCGCCCTTGAGGAAGAACATCGACTCCCGCCCACCCGTGCTTCGCAACCCAGGAAACAGCCGGATCCCATGCGTCCGGAACTTCGTCACCGCCGGTGCGCTCTCTGTCGTCGCCATCGCCTGCCGCAGCGCCGCCTCGGCCGCGTCCAGATACGCCGTCAACTGCACCCGGGACATGTCGAGCGTCTCGGAGACTTTGTTGAAGTGGAACGCCTCGCGGTCCTCCGGCAGCATGTCGCGGATGTCCAGGTGCGGCAGGTGCAGAATGTCCCGCAAGTTCTGCTCATACTCGTCCCGGTTCATCCGCCGGATCGGTCCGCGGCCCACCCGCGCCACCTCTGCCCGGTCCGCCCGGTCCAACTCCCCGGCCAGCGTCTGCAGCAGCGCCGCCCGCGCACCCGCGCCCATCGCCACCCCCTTCGGCGGCATCTCCCCTTTCTCCACCCGGTCATGCAGCCGCACCCACCGCTCCCGCGCCCCGCGGTCTCCCAGGTCCCACCCCGCCTTCCGCAGATCCAGCCCTCCGGCCGCCGCCGCCCCCGTATGGCAACTGGCGCAGTATCGATCAAGCGACTGCCGCAACGTCAACGGCATCTCCCCCGCCACCGCTACCAGGCAGAACATCGCGCAGAAAAGGCCAACGTTGGACAGCATCCCGGCCTTTATTCTATTGCAGTTCACGCACGCTTCAGGACGCCGGATTCGCCGACTGTGTTAGCGTGAAAACGATGAAGCGGCGTACCCTCTTTCAGTCGCTCGCGGGCGCCTCGGCACTTGCCCCCGCGGCGGCGGCACAGACTCCTCCAACCTCCAACGCTCCCACCGCGGACGACGTTTTCAAGATTGACCTCACCGTCCCCGACGCCGTCGCCGACCCCCGCCACCGCTTCTTCTCCCCCCAGCAGTACGCCTCCCTCGTCCGTCTCTGCGACCTCCTCGTCCCCGCCTACAACGGCAAGCCCTCCGCCAAACAGGCCGAGGTCCCCCAATTCCTCGACTTTCTGCTCTCCCAGTCCCCGTCGGCCCGCCAGGTGCTCTACGCCCAGGGCCTCGATCAGCTCGATATCGACGCCCGCCTCCGCTACGCGAAACCCTTCTCCGAATTGGCCGACGCTCCCGCCGGCGAACTCCTCGCCCCCCTCCGCGCAAAATGGACCTGGCAGGCCCCGGCCGATCCCCTCGCCCGCTGCCTCCGCGAAGCCAAGAACGACATTCTCCGCGCAACCATGAACTCCAAACCCTTTGCCGACGCCGGCGCAGGCTCCCGTCGCGCCACCGGCGTCAATACCTACTGGGAAGTGATCGACTAAGCCATGCGTCAAGACTACGACGTCGTCATCATCGGCTCCGGCGCCGCCGGCGGCATGGCTGCCTACATCCTCTGCAAGGCCGGCGTAAAGTGCCTCATGCTCGAGGCCGGCCCCATGGCCGATCTCCAGCGCCACCGCACCATGAAAGCGGTCTACGAACTGCCCTACCGCGGCTTCAACAAACCCGGCCGATTCCCCCACATCACCCAGGCGTCGGAGTTTGACGCCAACATGTGGATCGACGAAAAGGCCAACCCCTACAGCTATCCCGAAAACGATCCATTCTATTGGGTCCGCATCCGCATGGTCGGCGGCAAAACCCTCCGTTGGGGCCGCGCCTCCTGGCGCCTCAGCAACTTCGAGTTCAAGGGTAAGGATCACGACGGGTTCGGCGAAAACTGGCCCGTCACCCTTGAGGAACTCGCCCCCTTCTACGACCGCGTCGAACCCCTCTTCCGCGTCGGCGGCCGCAATGAAGGCTGGCCCCAGATGCCCGATGGCCGCATCATCCCCGACGAGTCCCGCGACTCGGTCAGCGTCCAGCGCTTCAAGGCCTCCGCCGCCAAACTCGGCGTCCCTACCACCAAACCCCGCCGCGCCACCGGAACCCTCGCCTCCAGCGTCAACCTGCTCCTCCCGGACGCCCTCGCCACCGGCAATCTCACCATCGTCGCCAACGCCATCGTCCGCGAAATCGGCGTCGACCCCGGCTCGGGCAAAGTTAACGCCGTCCACTTCCTCGACCGCCGCAGCAAGCGCGAATACTCCATTCCCGTCAAGGCTCTGATACTCGGCGCCTCCACGCTCGAAAGCACCCGCCTGCTGCTCAACTCCCGATCCCGCCTCTTCCCCAACGGCCTCGCCAACTCCAGCGGCGTCCTAGGCCACTATCTCTTCGATCAGTTCTACGTCAAGAACACCGTCGTCGCCATCGTGCCCGAAGCCCGCGGTGGCAAGGGCGGGCGCACCCTCATGGGCGGCGCCGGCTACATCCCCCGCTTCCGTAACCTTAAGGGCAAGGAGAAGAGCTTCATCCGCGGCTACGCCTACGACTTCCACTCCGGCGGCACCCCGAACCCCGAACTTCTTCCCGCCTACGGCGCCGACATGCTGAAGCAGATGGACGAACTGCAAGGCGCCGCCTTCGCCATGACCACCATGGGCGAGGGCCTGCCCCGCTACGAGAACAAGGTCAGCATCCACCCCTCCCTGCGCGATGCATGGGGCATCCCTTGCCTCCACATCGAGCAGACCTACACCGATAACGAATTCGCCATGGCCAAGGATGCCATGGAAACCGGCGCGGCGGCCTGTGAAGGCGCGGGCTTTGAGATTCTATCCAAGCATTCGCAGATGGTTCCCCCTGGCGAGAGCATCCACGAACTCGGCACCTGCCGCATGGGCGCGGACCCGAAAAAGTCCGTCCTCAACGGCTGGAATCAGGCGCACGACGTGAAGAATCTCTTCGTCATCGACGGGTCCAGCTTCGTCTCCGGCGGCGTGCAGAACCCGACGCTCACCATCCTCGCCCTAGCCATGCGCGCCTCGGAGTATCTCATCGAGCAGAAAAAGAAAGGGCAAATCTGATGCGGAAAGCGGTGTTGGCTACCGGATTCATTTTCGCCGCTTGGCTCGGCCTCGCGCAGGACCCGCCCGCCGCGCCTCCGCCTCCGCCTCCGCCTCCCCAGCCCATTCCCTACAGCCACAAACTGCACGCCGGCACGCTCAAGCTCCAATGCGGCTTCTGCCACGAAAATCAGGACCCCGGCGAAATGATGGGTATTCCAGCCTCGGCCAAGTGCATGGGGTGCCATAAAGTCATCAAGACGGACTCCCCCCACATCCAGAAACTCGCCGGCTATCATGCCCAGAACCGGCCCGTCCCCTGGCTCCGCGTCTACCAGATTCCCAGCTACGTCTTCTTCTCCCACCGCGAACACACCAAGGCAGGCAACACCTGCACCGAGTGCCACGGCCCGGTCGCCGAACGCGATGTGCTAGCCCGAGAAGTCCCCATCAACATGGGCGCATGCATGGAGTGCCACCAGAAAAAGAAGGCGCCCAACGACTGTGGCTTCTGCCACGAACAGAGGAACTGACCGCCCCCCCCTTATGCCCACCGCCGGCCGCCTAACCCGCCGTCAACTCCTCGCCGCGCCGGCCCTTCTCGCGCAGGGCCAGGCCCGGCCGTCCAGCCGGCAACTGCTCTGGCACCAGTTGGAAACCTACGCCTTCCTCCACTTCACCATCAACACCTTTACCGATAAAGAATGGGGCTATGGCGACGAAGACCCCGGCCTGTTTGCCCCAACGTCTTTTGACGCACCCTCCATCATCGACGCCCTCGTCGCCGGCGGCATGAAAGCCGTCATCCTCACCTGCAAACACCACGACGGCTTCTGCCTCTGGCCCACCGCCACCACGACCCATTCCGTCAAGTCCACCCCCTTCAGCCGCGACGTCGTCAAGGAGATCTCCCAGGCCGCCGCCGCCCGTGGCCTCAAGTTCGGCGTCTATCTCTCGCCTTGGGATCGGAACCACCCCGCCTACGGCCGCCCCGAATACGTCGAGGTCTACCGCCGCCAACTCACCGAACTGCTCACGAACTACGGCCCCGTTTTCGAGGTCTGGCACGACGGCGCCAACGGCGGCGACGGCTTCTACGGCGGCGCCCGCGAAAAACGCCTCATCGACAAACGCTCCTACTACGGCTGGCCCGAAACCTGGGAACTCGTTCGCAAGCTGCAGCCCGATGCCGTCATCTTCAGCGACGTCGGCCCCGATATCCGCTGGGTCGGCAACGAAAAAGGCTTCGCCAACGAAACCTGCTGGGCCACCTACTCCCCCGTCGGCCCCGACGGCGGACCGCCCGCTCCCGGCCATACCCGCGACAAGGAAGGCATGACCGGCCACCGCGACTCCCCCCTCTGGCTCCCCGCCGAATGCGACGTCTCCATCCGTCCCGGCTGGTTCTTCCATGACAAGGAAAATGACCGCGTCAAGTCCGGCGCCGAGCTCATGGATCTCTACTACCGCAGCGTCGGCCACGGCGCCAGCTTTCTGCTCAACGTCCCTCCGGACCGCCGCGGCCGCATCCACGAACGCGACGCCGCCTCCCTCGCCGATTTCGGCCGCCGTCTCCGTGGCACATTCGCCGCCAACCTCGCCGCCCCGCCACGTCCCGATCACTCCATCCACATCTCCGGCGAGTGGAACATCCTCCGACTGCGCGAGGACATCGCCCGCGGCCAGCAAGTCGACGCCTTTGCCGTTGACGCCCTCCAGCCCGATCGCCAGTGGAAGCCCCTCGCCGAGGGAACCTCCATCGGCGCCTGCCGCCTCATCCGCTTCCCCGAACTCCAAACGGTGCGGCAGATCCGCATCCGGATCCTCAAGTCCTCCGGAAACGTCGTTTGGAAAGAGGCTGGCGCCTACCGCGAAACCCTATAGCCGCGGCTGCGTCGGCTTCACCGGCGTCCACGCGTACACGCCCTTCCGGTTGATCGGCCGCCGGTACACACGGTCCCCCGCCGTCACATACAGCGTCGAAAGGTCCGGCCCGCCGAACACCACGTTCGACAGGCTCCCACCGTGCGGCTTGTTCAGAATCGCCACCACCCGTCCCGGTTGGTCGCAGATCTGCAGCCCGATCCGCGTCGTCACATACAGGTGCCCCTCGGTATCCACCGCCATCCCGTCCGCCCCGCTCTGGTCGTTCGTGTCCCACGTCTCCAGCCGGTGGTACGGCTGCCCGTGCGACAGACTCCCGTCCGCGTTCACCGCAAACGACCACACCCACTTCGACCGCGAATCACACACCATCAGCAGCGTCTGGTCCGTCGACAACACCACTCCGTTCGGGAACTCGAGCCCCTCATGCACAATCCGCTTGTTCCCCGCCTTGTCCAGGAACCACACCCGCTTGTTCCGCGGATCCGTAAACCAGATTTCGCCCTTCGCGTTCACGCACAAGTCATTGGAATCCACGCCCGTCGCCAGCACCATCTCCGTCCCGTCCATTGCCCACGCCACAATCTGCCGCTTCCCGTTCTGGCACCCGTACAGCCGCCCGTCCGGTCCAAACATCAACCCGTTCGTCGCGCCGCTGTTCTCCCGGAATACGGTCACCCTTCCGTCCAACCCGATCCGGTGAATCCGGTTATTCGGGATGTCGGTAAAGAACACCTGCCCGCTCTTGTCCACCGCCGGCCCCTCGGTGAACCGGTAGCCGGAGCCCACCAGTTCCCAGTCCTTCCCAGGAATCAGCGCCGAACTCAACCAGTGCCGGTCGCTCCGGTTCACTGGTGTCGCAATCGGCTTCGGAAAGTCCTGCCACAGCCACCGTAGCGCGTCCGGCAGAATCGCCGACCCATGCTTGGCGTTGTGCGCCTCGGTCCCCTTCACGAACTTCGTCTCATAACCCGCCCACTCCAATGACCGTGCCACGTCCTGGTTGGCGATCCACCAACTCCCCGCATAGATGTCATTGTCGTTCGCCCCGTCCTGCAGAAATACCCGCAGCGGCTTCGGCTCAAACTTCCGGATCATCGACGCCAGTATCTGTCCGCCGCGCAGGTTCACGAAGCTGCCAATGAAGCTCAACACCCGGCGGAACTGGTCCGGCCGGCTCCAGGCCGCGTTGAACGCCGCGATCCCGCCGCTCGACGAGCCCGCTATCGCGTAATGATCCGGGTCCTTCGACAGGTTCAACGTCTTGCCCACCTCGGGCAGAATCTCTTCAATCAGAAACCGCGCATAGCGGTCCCCCAGCCCGTCATACTCCAGGCTCCGGTTGTAGCGCCCCATCGCCTCCGCCGACGCTGCCGGCAGCACGCCCGGGTTGATGAAGATCCCGATCAGCGGCGGAATGTCGCCTTTATGTATCAGGTTGTCGAACACCACCGGCACCTTGAATCCCGCGCCGTCCTCGCGCACCATTCCGCTTCCGTCCTGAAAGATCATCACCGGCGCCGCCGCGGTCGCCTTATACTGCGCCGGCACGTAGACCCAATAGTCGCGCTCCGTGCCGGGAAAGATCCGGCTCGTCCACTTGTGGGCTGTGATGGTCCCCTTCGGCACTCCCGGCTGCCGGAAGGAGTCCGGTCCCTGCTTGTACTCCTCCTGCGCCACGAGCGGCGCGGCGGCGGCGAGTGCGGTTACGAATTGACGGCGATGCATAGCTCAAGCCATGCTATCGCGATCCGAACACGTCCTTCAAAATAGAAGTTACCCGCGCCGCCGGGTCCTTCCGGATCTTCGTCTCCTCCTGTCCCAGAACGTGGAACAGCCCGAATAGCGACCGGTCCACCACGTAATCCGTCAGGTCGAACTTCTCCATCTTCAGAAACGGCAGCCGCGCGATCTGCGAAGTCAATCCCTGGAACTGCTGCGTCACGCCCACCTCGCCCATCACCTGCGACACAGGTGGCTTGAACAACACCGTCAGCTCCGGTGTCGTCTTCTCCCGGAAGTAGTCGGTAGCCGCCGTATCGGAGCCGCGGAAAATCTTCTGCGCGTCGGCGAACGTCATCTGCCGGATCGCCTTCCCGAAGATGTCCTTCGCGAACGGTGCCGCCGCCTCGGCTGCCCGGTTCATCCCCAGCACCAGTTCGTCCAGCTTGCCGCCCATCCCCGCCACCCGCAGCCCCTTTTCGATCTTTCGCAATGGCGCGGGCAGCAGAATCCGGATCGCCTGATTCGCGAAGTATCCATCCGG
>CAZWDD010000046.1:21672-24895 GCA_964632345.1 uncultured Solibacteraceae bacterium
CGTCAGCTTCACGGCGTTCTCCGTGCCCACCCGCAACGCTTCCTTTAACCCGTCGGCCAACTTTCCGCCGTCCTTTTTCCCAATCCCCAGCCGCCCGAATATGTCGCCCGGCGTCTGCCCCAACAGCGGTACCGTCGTCAGGATGAGAAATCGCCGCGTCGTCATGCCTAAACCCTAGCGCAAGAGAATCCAAAACGAAAGGCCCGGCACAACCCCGCAAAGGGTGGGCCGGGCCTTCCGCCGTGCGGCGCTTTAGAACCGGTAGTACAACCCGAACTGCATCGAACGCGCACCGATGTTCACGCCCGTGATCCGGCCGAAATTGGCGCTGTTGATGTCCTGCTCAGCCGCCACCAGGAACCCCGGCGTATTGGTCAGGTTGAACGCTTCCGCTCGAATCTGCACCGAATGACGGTCGTTGATCTGAAACGTCTTCTGCAGACTCGAGTTCAGATTGAAGTTCCACGGGCCGCTGAACATCCGCCGCTGCAGGCTGCCCACCTCTCCCGCCGTCGGGTTGAAGAACACCTGCCCGGCAAAGAACGGCGCCGTGTCGTTCGCCACCGCCCGGCCGTCCGGCCCCAGCACGCCGGGGTTCACGAAGAAGATTCCGTTCCCCTGCCGCCGCAGCCCGAAAACGTCGTTGTTCAACTGGTCAAACGTAAGCGATGTCGTCGCCGTGTTCCGGCCCGTCGACCGCGCCCCGCGGTTCAACGTCCCGCGCTGCGACATCACTGAAAACGGGAACCCGGACTGCCACGTCATAATGCCAGACACCGCCCATCCGCCCAACACATGATTCGTGAACGCGTTCGTCGGCTGCCACCTCTGCCCCTTGCCGAACGGCAGGCGGTAGAAGCCATTGCTCTTGATCGCATGCGTCAGGTCAAAGCTCGTTCGTGCCCGCTCCAACGAGTTGTTCCCGAAGTCCAGGAACGGCTCGAACCGGTTCTGGTTGTCGCCCGCCGTGTCGCTCAGCACCTTGGCAAACGTATAGTTCGCCTGCACCTGCAGGTTGCTGCTCAGCCGCCGGTTCACATCCACCTGTAACGAGTTGTAGGTGGAATTTCCGGCGTTGGTAATCCCGTTCGCCGCCAGGGCATTCGGGTTGGCAAAGAACGGTACGCTCCCCGCCACTCGGTTGGTGAAATAAAACGACGCCAGTTCCCCCGGCTGGTTCGTCCGGAGCAGGTTCTGCACCGTCGCATTCGTGAACGCTGCATTCCCCAGTCGCGGGAAAACCGACAACGGCTGCGAACCGGGCCCCGTGTAGCCACCGTTGAACCCAAGGCCCGCCGCTTCCGACAGCACCGCGTTCGAGCGGGCGCGGATGAAGTCCGCCAGGAACCCGTTGTTCCGGATGTCCACCTGGTTGAAGTCGAACGCCCGCAGAAGCTTCGTCCCATGATTACCAACGTAACGGACCTCCACTATCGTACCCTTCACGTCATGCTGCACACCAAAGCTGTACTGCTGTACATACGGCGTCCGCAGGTTCGGGTCCGGCATGCCGATCGCCGCACTCACATTCGCGGCAAACGTGTCGGACTGTAACCGCGGCACCAGATACGCCGGTTCGGGGATCGGCGCAGGCGAGGACGCCCTCGCCGTCAAACGCGTAATCTGCGACGTCGCCGCCAATCCCTGATTGGTCACCGCGTTGTTGCGAATTGCGGTGATCGAATCATCGTTGAAGAACGAGATGCTGTACCCGCCGCGAATCGCCGTCTTCCCCTTCCCCGTCGGGTCGTAGGCGAACCCGAAGTTCGGCGCAAAGTTGTTGCGATCCGGTGTATACATCTGCCGCCCGCCCACGCCGATAAAGTCCAGTTGCGCGCGCGGATTCAACAGCGTGTTGATGTAGTTCCCGTTCTCCAGCCCCGGCAGCAGATAGAGATTGTTCTTCTCCTTCAGTACCGTCCAGTACTCATACCGCAGGCCAAGCGTCAGCGTCAGCTTCCGGGTCATCTTGTACCGGTCCTGCACATATCCGGCGTATGTATCGTAGGCCAGAAAACGCTGTTCCTGCGCTCCTCGCACGAACCCGGAGGTCGGCGACGTCACGTTAAACGTCTGTGTGCCCGTCGAGGTGAATCCGGCCAGCGTCGAAAACAGCGAATTCGCCGTGTTCACTTCCGCCGCCACCACGCCCGCCGGCAGCTGCGCCGCCGTAAAGCCCAACGTGTTCGCCGCACTGATTCCAAGCGAGTAGCTCGGCACGATCCCAGCTTCGTTGTAAGGATCCGTCCGGATAAACTGCGACTGGAACCCGAACGAAATATCATGCTTGCCTTTGATCCACGATGCATTATCGTTCAACGTATAAGTATTCGTGTTTCGGCCCTGCGGCAGAAAAGAGTTTACCGGATTGGTAAACGTCGTCCCAGTGAACAACACCGCCGGATTCGCGCTGTCGCGAAGGAACGCCGTCGGACTCAACGCAAATCCGCCTCGCAGCTCATTCGTCAACGTCGGGCTGAACGTCGACCGCCACCCGATGCTCGCCAGATGCCGGTTCGTCTCGGTGAAATTCGGCGGCACCGCCGTATAGAACGTTGTCGTCACATCCGGCCGGTCGTTCTTCTCGTAGGTATAGTTGTAGGTGCCGGTGAAGATGTTCGCCGAGTTCAGATAGTAATCCCACCGCGTTACATACTGGCGCCGGTCCCCATTGTTTCGCGCGTTGAAACGGTAGCCGCTCGTGTTCAGGCCGTCGCCGGCGTCCGTCGAATTCGGCTGCGGCAGCGCCTGCAGCATCGCCCCGATCGCCGGATCGATCTGCAGCCCGCGCGTCGTCAGTAGATTCGTCTGCGTCGTGCACCGCGCACAGCGGAATATGCCGCTCCGTGCCGTATCCGTCAGCACCGTCCGCAGCTGCGTCGTCTGCTGCTTCAACCGGTAGTCCTCCCAGTTGCCCATGAAAAACAGCTTGTCCCGGATGATCTTCCCGCTCACCTTCACACCGGGCTGATTCAGGTTCAGGAATGGCCGCGCCACGCCGCTGCGGTTATTGAAGAACTCGTTCGCCCCGAACGCGCTGTTCTGGTTGTACCAGTAGGCACTCCCGTGCAGGCTGTTGCTCCCACCGGCCGTCACAATCGAGATCTGCGCCGCGCCCCCGCCCGTCGTCGAACCCGCGTTGCCCACCGCAATCGACATCTCCGCAATCTGGTCGATCGTCGGCCGGAATGGAATGAAGTCCAGCGAATTCGTCCGGATAAAG
>CAZWDD010000047.1:0-6459 GCA_964632345.1 uncultured Solibacteraceae bacterium
GCGGGGGGGGGGGGGGGGGGGGCGGGGGGGGGGGGGGCCGGGGGGGGGGGGGGGGGGGCGGGGGGGGGGGCGGGGGGGGGGGGGGGGGGGGGGGGGGGGGGGGGGGTGGAGTGGGGCGAGCGCGAGGAGCGGCTGGCGGCGGGGCTGACGGCATTCGCGCTGACGTTCTGGATCCCGGGGGCGGTGATGGTGCTGGGGCCGGACCTGATGCTGATACCGGTACAGGCGGCGGCGGTGGCGGCGGCGTGGCGTGGGAGGGCGCTGGCGGCGGGTCTGCTGGGGGGGGTGGGGATGTTGATCAACGGGAAGATGCTGTTTCTGTTGCCGGCGATGATGGTGTGGCGGCCGGCGTACGCGGCGGGGCTGGTGCTGCCGCAACTGGCGCTGCTGCCGGTGGCGGGCGCCTACTGGCAGCAGGTGTGGGCGTGGGGGGCGATGTATTCGCGGGACACGTTTGTAGAGAACCCGACAGGGGAGGGGTTGCGGCGGACGCTGAATTGGATGGGGTTCCATGCGTCGATGGTGGCGGGCGGGGCGATGGCGTTGTGGGAGGAGAGCGCCGGGCGGCGGCGGTGGCTGCTGTGGGTGGCGTGCGCGGGCGCCGGGGTGGTGGCAGGGTTCCGTTTTGCACCGCGATACTACTTCCTGCTGTTGCCTGTGGCGGCGCTGCTGGGGGCAAGGGGATTGGCGAAGGGACGGCGGTGGGTGTGGCTGGTGCTGCTGGTGGTGCCGCTGGTGCGGTTCGGGCCGCGGTATGTGGAGTTGGCAGGGGACCTGGCGGCGGGGCGTCCGCATGTCTGGCGGGACCTGGCGATGGAACAGGACGCGCGGGCGGCGGCGGCGGTGCTGCAGGGCGGGGGAGATGTGTTGGTGTGGGGGTACCGGCCGGAGATCTATGTGATGTCGGGCCATGGGGCGGGGACGCGGTTTCTGGATTCGCAGCCATTGACGGGCGTGCTGGCGGACCGGCATCTGACGGACAGCCGGACGACGGCGGGAGCGGTGGCGGCGGCGAACCGGAAGGAGTTGACGGGGACGCGTCCGGAGTGGATTGTGGACGGGTTGGGTCGATACAATCCGCGGCTGGCGATTACGGAGTACGCAGATCTGCGGGAGTGGCTGGGGAACTACCGTGAGGCGGGGCGGACGGCGGGGACGGTGGTTTACCGGCGCAAAAGCGGGGAGTGATCCTGATATGATCTGCGCGAATGCCGGTTCGCGGACTCCTTGTCGTGGTCGCGATGGCGCGCCTGGTGTGCGCGCAGACGGTGGAGGAGCGTGCGCGGGGCATCCTGGACGCCAAGTGTGTGAGCTGTCATGGGGCGGCGCAGATGGCTGGGCTCGACCTGCGGACGCGGGAGGGGCTGTTGCGCGGGGGCACGCGCGGGGCGGCGCTGGCGGCGAATGGAGACATTGACGCCAGCCTGCTGCTGAAGGCGGTGCGACGGGAGGGCGAGCTGCAAATGCCGCCGGGGAAAGCGGCATTGACGGCAGCGGAAGTGGCCGTGTTGCGGGAGTGGGTGGCGGCGGGAGCGCCGTATAGCGGGAAGGCGAAGCGGAGCGTGGAGCCGGCCTGGTGGGCGTTCCGGAAGATCGGCAAGCCGGCGCTGCCGGCGGGGGCGGCGAGCCATGCGGTGGACCGGTTTGTGGCCGCGAAGCTTCGGGAGAAGGGGTTGCGGGCGCTGGGCCGGGCGGACCGGCGGACGCTGATTCGGCGGGCGACGTTCGACCTGCACGGGCTGCCGCCGGCGGCCGAGGAGATTGCGGCGTTTGAGGCGGATGCGTCGCCCGATGCGTGGGAGAAGCTGATCGACCGGCTGCTGGCGTCACCGCGCTATGGGGAACGCTGGGGGCGCCGGTGGCTGGACGTGGCGCGATACGCCGAGACGGGAGGGTACGAGACGGACGTCTCCTTTTCCAACGCGTGGCGTTACCGCGACTATGTGATCCGGGCGTTCAACAGCGATAAGCCGTATGACGTGTTCATGAAAGAGCAAATTGCGGCGGATGAGATCTGGCCGGGGGATCTGGAGCGCGACGGAGGATACTTCATTCCGAAGGAGAAGCTGGAGCGGCTGGAACGGTGGATCGGGACGGGGCTGTATGCGGTGGGCCCGGTGAACTACGAGTTTGCGTTGTCGGGCGATCAGTACCGGGTGGAGTGGCAGGCGGATGCGGTGGAGACGACCGGGGCGGCGTTTCTGGGGCTGACGCTGGGGTGCGCGCGTTGCCATGACCATAAATTCGACCCGATCCCACAGCGGGACTACTACCGCATGGCGGCGCTGTTTGCGGGAAGCGAGGACCGCGAGATTCCGATCGTGGGGAGGTATGGGATGTTCGACTACGCGCGGTTCGTGCCGAGGCAGCAGAAGGCGGACGAGATCAAGGCGCGGATTCAACGGATGGACAAGGCGCGGGGCGGGCGGGCGATGACGGCCGAGGAACGGGACGCGCGGGAGACGCTGGTGCGGCAGTTGGGCGAGGCGTATCTGCGGGCGCCGGCGAAGATGCAGACGGCGACGATATTGGCGCATACCGACCCGGTGCCGGAGACGCACATACTGGGCCGCGGGGAGTTTTCGAACAAAGGCGAGAAGGTGCGTCCGGGGGTGTTGACGGCGTTGCCTGGAGCACGGGAGATCGAGGAGCCGGCCGCGGGCCCGTTTGTGCCGCAGCGGCGGAAGGCGCTGGCCGAGTGGCTGGCGTCAGCAGAGAATCCATTGCCGGCGCGGGTGATGGTGAACCGGATCTGGCAGGGGCACTTCGGACGCGGACTGGTGGGCACGCCGAATGATTTCGGGCGGCAGGGGGACCCGCCTACGCACCCCGAGTTGCTGGAGTGGCTGGCGGCGGAGTTCATCGAGGGGGGCTGGAGTGTGAAGGGGATGCACCGGCTGTTGATGACAAGCGAGGCGTATCAGCGGGAGTCCTGGCCGGATGCGGCGAACGCCAAGACGGATGCGGGGAACCTGTACCTGTGGCGGATGAACCGGCGGCGGCTGGAGGCCGAGGAGGTGCGCGACGCGGTGCTGGCGGTGGCTGGGGAGCTGAACACGAAGATGTATGGGCCGCCGGTGGTGCTGCCGTTGAGCAAGGAAGAGATCCTGGGTATCCGTGAGCCGGAGTTATGGCCGGTGACACTGGACGAGACCGAGCATGGACGGCGGAGTGTGTACCTGTATGTGAAGCGGTCGTTCAAGATGCCGATGCTGGAGGCGTTCGACGTGCCGGACCCGGCGATGAGCTGCGCGCGGCGGGAGTCATCGACGGTGGCGCCGCAGGCGCTGGCGATGATGAACGGGGACTTTCCGCGCACCTATGCGGCGAAGATGGCGAGCCGGGTGGCGAGCGCGGAGGAGGCGTGGCGGCGGGCGCTGGGGCGCGTGCCGGCAGCGGAAGAGAAAGCGCGTGCAGAGACCTTCGCGCAGCGCAATGGGATGGCGGATTTGTGTCTGCTGCTGTTCAACATGAATGAGTTTCTCTATGTCGATTGAAACGAACCGGCGGGAATTCCTGACGCGCGCGGGGATGGGCTTCGGCGCGCTGGCGGCGGGCAGTCTGCTTTCCGGGCAGAAGGCGGCGGGGGGGACGGCGAAGAGCGTGATCTCGCTCTTCATGCACGGAGGGCCGAGCCACCTGGACACGTTCGACCCGAAGCCGCTGTTGAACCGGATGCACGGCCAGCCGGTGCCGGACAGTTTTGGCGACGTGCGGCTGCAGTTTTCGACATTCAAGGAGCGGCCGATACTGGGATCGGGGCGGCAGTTTGCGCGGCATGGGAAGTCCGGGGTGGTTGTGTCCGACCTGTTCCCGCATGTGGCGCGCCATGCGGATAAGCTGGCGGTGATCCGGTCGATGCACCACGACGGGTTCACGCACACGGCGGCGCTGAACTGGCTGAACAACGGGTGGCCGCGGCTGGGGCGGCCGAGCGTTGGATCGTGGGTGGTGTATGGCATGGGCTCGGCGGCCGACAATCTGCCGGCGTTTGTGGTGATGCTGGAGGGCGGGATTAAGTCGGGCCCGCCGGTGTATAGTTCCGGGTTCCTGCCGGCGGTGTATCAGGCAACGACGATGCGGAGCGCGGGGGCGCCGATACTGAACGCGCGGCGGCCGGAGGGGATGGGCGAGTCCGCCCAGCGGGAGATGTTAAGCGAGCTGCGCTGGTTCAACGAGCGTCACATTGCGGCCCGCGCCGACGACACGGACCTGAGCGCACGGATTGCGGCATATGAACTGGCGTTCAAGATGCAGATGGCGGTGCCGGAGCTGAGCGATCTATCGAAAGAGACAGAGGCGACGAAGGCGCTTTATGGCATGGACCGGCCGGAATCGGCGGAGTTCGGCACGCGATGCCTGATGGCGCGGCGGCTGGTGGAGCGCGGGGTGCGGTTTGTGCAGTTGTGGTCGGGCACAAGCACCGGGGAGGGGGACTGGGACGGGCACAAGGCGTGTGAGAAGAATCATGAGAAGCAGGCGGCGAAGACGGACCGTTGCGTGGCGGGGCTGTTGGAGGACCTGGCGGCACGGGGGCTGCTGGATACGACGCTGGTGATCTGGGGCGGCGAGTTCGGGAGGACGCCGACCTCGGACGGCAACGCCAACGGCGGCGGGGACGACATGGGGCGGGATCACAATCCGTATGGCTTTTCGATCTGGATGGCTGGGGGCGGGGTGCGCGGGGGACGGACGATCGGTACGACGGATGACATCGGGCTGCGGGCGGTGGAGGATCCGGTGCACGTGCATGATCTGCATGCGTCGGTGCTGGCGCTGCTGGGGCTGGATCATGAGAAGCTGACGTACCCGTTCCAGGGGCGGGACTTCCGGTTGACGGACGTGCATGGCAACACGGCGCTGGCCGGGAAACTGCGGGCTGTGTAGACCTACAATGCAGGGATATGGAGTGGAAGCAACCGGAAGGGCTGCGTAAGCATTGGGTGTTGGAGGAGCTGGACGCGGAGTTGCTGTTTGCGGCGCAGCCGGTGGGCGCGGCGCAGGGGCGGATCGGGGATGACGTCTACGACCTGCGCGACGGCGGCGTGTTGACGAAGAAGCGGACGATTGCACGGGACGGAGAGGTGATCGCGACGCTGGAGGAAAAGGTGCCGGGCTCGGGCGGGGAAGTGCGGATGGGAGAGGCGGTGTTCCGTTGGAAGCCGGGCAGCGTGATGGGGACGCGGTGGATACTGGAGAGCGAGGCGCGCGAGGCCGTCATGACCTTCCACATGAAGCAGGGACTGGCGAAGGTGGCGCGTGTGGAGGGCGAGGAGATCGACGGGGTACTGCTACTACTGTGCTGGTATGTGACGGTGTTATAGGGGAATTTTCATGAGGAAATGTTACAGTTTTCATGGTCTGTAATCCAGATTGAAACACCTCCGTAACCTCTGGTTGTTAGCCTGCCAGAGGACATGCAAAGACTTCTCACCCTCGCGGCCCTTTCGGCGATGCTTGTCAGCGCACAAGGAGCCCTCAGCGTTATCAACGGAGCGCGCTTTGAAGTTCGGTATCCGGTATCGCCCGGAGCGTACGCGCAGGCTTATGGAACGTTCACCGGCGTCGCGGCGGCTACGGCCCCCGGCGTGCCGCTGCCGAATACGCTCGGCGGCGTGCAGGTGCTTGTCAACAATGTAGCGGCGCCGCTGTATGCGGTAGGACCCAATGCGGTTTCGTTCCTGGTACCGCGGGGGACGGAGACGGGCCGGCGGGCGGTGCGCGTGGTGCGCGGGGCGGAGACGCTGGCAGAGGGAACGGTGGACGTGGTGCCGGTCTCGCCGGGCGTGTTCTTCGTGGTGGGCGACCAGTTGGCGCAGGGCGGCGTGCTGAACCAGGCGAGCCAGTATGCGGTGCAGAATGCGCCGGCGCAGCGCGGGCAGGTGATCCAGATCTTCGCCACGGGCCAGGGCGCCCTGGACGCGGAAGTGGCGGACGGCGCGGTGCCGCCGGCGGGAACGCTGGCGCGGGCGCGCGGCGTGACGAAGGTCTACATCTCGGTGGACGAGGCGAATGTGCAGTTTAGCGGTTTGTCGCCGCAGTTCCCGGGGCTGTGGCAGATCAACGCGATTGTGCCGGATAAGGCCTACATCAGCGGCCAGGTGCCGCTGGTGGTGACGATCGACGGCGTTCCCTCCAATCAGGTCAGCTTCTGGGTGGCGCCGTAGCGGCCGCCCGTCCTGACACGAAGATATCAGTTCCCTCCTGACGGAAGAATCCATTGTTTTCCCATTTTCAAACCAGAGCTGGCCGGGGATCGTCACTGGCTGCGCTCATCCTCTCTCTCGTCCTTGCAGTTCCCGCTGTTGCACAGGATCCCAGGCCGGGCACGGTAACGGGCGTCGTTCTTGACGCCAACACCGGGCAGCGCATTATCGGCGCCAAGATCTACGTCAACGGGCAGACCTCGACGGAGAATGTCTCGGACACCGACGGACGCTTCCGGCTGCAACTGAGTGC
>CAZWDD010000047.1:6559-10973 GCA_964632345.1 uncultured Solibacteraceae bacterium
GGGATCAGCGTGGTCGGCGATGGGTATGTCTACGTGCGCGGACTCGGGGAGCGGTACTCGGCGACGATGCTGAACAACTCCGTGATCACCACGACGGAGCCGGAGAAGCGGGTGGTGCCGCTGGATCTTTTCCCATCGGCGCTGATTGACAACATCAAGGTGCTGAAGACGTATACGCCGGACCTGCCGGGCGAGTTTTCGGGCGGGCTGGTGCAATTGACGACTGTTGAATTTCCGATGCAGAAGCTGCTGAAAGTCTCCTCCAGCATTGGTTTTAACAGCAATACGACTTTCAACCGTTTTGAGAATTATCGTGGCAGTTCGACGGACCTGTTCGGTTTCGGGGCGGGGGCACGGGCGCTGCCGGCGGGCATCCCGAGGGACCGCCGGGTGACGGCCGGGAACTTCTCGCCGGCGGAACTGGAGACGCTGGGCCGTTCGTTCGATGTGAACTGGGAAAGCCGGCCGATTGAGTCGATGCGGCCATCGCAATCGCATTCCGTGGTGGCGGGAAACACGATCGGGAAGTGGGGGCTGGTGGGCGCGTTGACGTTCTCCAATTCGCCGCAGTTCACGCCGGAGTTCCAGCAGTATAACCGGCCGGGGGCGAACAACAGCGTTGTGCCGTACAACATCTTCAACGACTTTCAGTCGAACAACCAGGCAGCGCGGCTGGGGGCGATCTTCAACGCCGCGTATCGGATCAACGCGCGCAACAAGATTGTTGTCCGCAACACGCTGACCCGCGACGCGGACAAGGAAGCCCGGCGCTTCCGGGGGTACAACGACGACCTGGGGACGGTGATTGAAAACACCCGGCTGCGCTATATCGAACGGACGCTGTACGGGGCGCAGGTGGAGGGGGAACACACGTTGCCGCGGGCGAGCAGCTGGTTGCTGAACTGGCAGTTCGGCTATAGCCGGTCCACACGTGATGAGCCGGACCTGCGAGAAGTGATTCGCGGGCAGACCGAGGAAGGACAGTTTCAGTTTCTGGGAACGGCCGAGAGCGGCCAGCGCTTCTTCAACAACCTGAAGGATCGCGTCTACGAACCGGGGGCGAGCGTGAGTCGGCCGTTCTACCGAGGCAAGGTGGCGGGTGTATTCCGCTTCGGCACGCGGCTGAACTTCCGGGAGCGCGACTTCGATGCGCGCCGCTTCCGCTTCTTCCCGGTTTCGCTGGGGGCTGTTGACCGTTTTGCTCCCAGCAACGAGCTGTTTTCCGCAGCCAATGTCCGCAGGGGGGTGTTTGAGCTGCGCGAGGAGACGCGCGCGACCGACGCCTACCGGGCGGACATGCAGGTGTACTCGGGATTTGCCATGGTGGACATGGGGATCGGAACGAAGTTGCGACTGGTGGGTGGGCTGCGGGTGGAGCGCGCCAAGCAGAACGTGGTGACGATCGACCCGTTCAGCGTTGGCCGAGCGCCCATCCAGGCACTGCTGCAGAACACCGACCCGCTGCCCGGTGTGAACTTGATCTATGCGCTCCGGCCGACCCAGAACCTGCGCTTCGGCTACAGCCGCACGCTGTCCCGGCCCGACTTCCGCGAGCTTTCACCCTTTGACTTCACCAATGTGCAGGGCGGCTTCACGGCAGTAGGCAACCCGAATCTGCGCCGGAGCCGGATCGACAACTTCGATGCGCGGTGGGAGTGGTTCCCGTCGGCAACGGAGATTGTTGCCGTCTCCTACTTCTACAAGATCTTCGACGATCCCATCGAGACCACGATTCAGCCGACGGCCGCTCTCCGCCAGACGTACATCAACGCCGACGGCGCGAAGAATCAGGGCATTGAACTGGAGTACCGCAAGAACCTCGGCGCTTATCTGCCCACGCTGCGGACGTTGACGCTGGGGTCCAACTTCACATGGGTGGACTCGCAGATCCAACTGACGCCGGAGCAGCAGGGGATTCTGACCAGCCGGTCCCGGCCGATGGCGGGACAATCCCGGTACATTTTCAACGGCAACCTGGAGTGGGCGAAGCCGTCGTTGCGCTCCAAGGCGCGCTTCTACGCCAACTATGTTTCCCGGCGCCTGACGGATGTGGGTGCCCTGGGCCTTCCGGATATTTATCAGGAAGCCAACGCCGTACTTGACTTCGTCTACGAGTACTCGCTCAGCGAAAGCGGGAAGTGGACGATGCGCTTCAACGCCGAGAACCTCACGGACAACTACTACAACTTCACACAGGGTTCCCAGCCATTCCGGAACTACCGGGTTGGCCGGACCTTCACCATCGGAACCAGCTACACGTTCTTCTAAATCACGTAAAGGACCTAAAGAATGCGAGTCACCCATTCCCTGCGAAGCGTACTTCTAGGCGTTGCATTCGTCACGACGATGCAAGCCGGGGAGGAAGCAGTCCAATTTCGAACTGTCTCCCAGGAAGCAGCCGGCCGCGAGCTTGCGGGTATTTATCAAGCAGAATCCCCGGCGTCCATGTATATCTGGAGCACTGACTACGTGTTCCGGCCGGGCAACAGTTTCACGCTGCGCTGGACGGTTAATCCCAATAACGATCTATTCCCCTATACGATTTTTGCCTACCGGATTAACAACCAGACCGGCGTGAAAACCTTTCTTCCGAACGGCACCGCGGAGGCGACCGACATCTTCGGCAACAACGCCACGCGCGGGTTTCAGCCGACGCTGCTCCCCACGGCTTCCAAGGCGCCACTGATCGGCGACGGCGGGCGCTTCCCGGCGCTGACGATTCCGAATGAACTCGGCATGCACACGGTTGTGGTGGAATTGCGGGACTACCTGGGCGGCCGCGTGATCAAGCGGGCGTATTGGAAGATCAGCGTGGTGGATGGGATCGAGGACGTTCCGCTCCGCATTACCGGCGACGTGACGTTGGTGAATACCAAGAGCTACCGCCTGGTGGGCAACACCTTCGTCACTGGCAACGGGCGGCTGATCATCCAGCCGGGTACCGTAATCAAGGGCAACCCGGGTTCGGATCCGACGTCCTACCTGAACGTCTCGCGCGGGGCGCAGCTGGTCGCCAATGGCACGCAGTCGCGGCCGATCATCTTCACCAGTTCGCGGCCCATCGGACAGCGGTCGCGCGGCGACTGGGGTGGTATCAACCTGCTCGGCTCGGCGCCCACGAACTGGCCGCGGGAACCGCTGGCGGAAGGGCAGACGGATGACCCGGCGCTGGTTGGCTACGGCGGGGACAACGCCACGTCTTCCTGCGGCTCCATGCGCTATGTCCGTGTGGAGTTCGCCGGCGCGCGATTCACGGCCACCAACGAACTGAACGGCCTCGCGTTCTACGGATGCGGCAGCGGAACGGTGACCGACCACGTGCAGGTCCACTACGCCAACGACGACTCGTTTGAATGGTTCGGCGGGAACAACAATGCCAAGTATCTGGTTTCGACCTTCAACGGGGATGACCAGTTCGACTGGACCTACGGCTACAACGGCAAATTGCAGTTCCTGGTGGGGATTCACAATCAGGACCCCGGCGGCAACGGCATTGAGGCGGATAACTCCGACCAGGGCTTTGCACTGCGGCCGATTTCGCGCCCGTCTCTCTACAACGTGACGCTGATTGGCGGAGCGAAGGACGACTCCAGCCGCGGCGCGCGTCTGCGGGCGGGCACCTCCGCTGACCTGAACAATTTCGTTGTGCTGGGATGGAGGGACGAGGGCGTTCGGGTGGAGACGGCCGAATCGCTGACCGAAGTGGACGCGAACCGCTTTGTTGCCAACGGCATTCTGCTGTGGAACAACCGCAACGGGCAGAAGACGCTGGCCGAGCAGAGCGACTCGACGACGCTGCCGATTTTGCAGGGAACGCGGGGGCAGTGGCGGAACGTGGTGGTGGCGGATCCGAAGCTGCGGCGCGCTTCCTACAACGATCCGGACTACCGTCCGTTCCTGGATTCGCCGGTGTTCCTGGCGGGATGGATTCAGCCTCCGGACGATGGGTTCTTCTCGCAGAATGCCCCGTACATGGGCGCGTTCGGTGAGGACAACTGGATGGAGGAGTGGACGCTGGTTCTGCAGGAGCAGGACATCACACCGTAATGCGGTAACGCATCGCGTCGCCTTCCCAGCCGTCATTGAGGGCGAACAGGCGCGTCATGTAGAGAACGATTTCCTTGCCCTCGCGGTCTTCGTGCGCGAAGAAGTTCGAGAGGGTGAGGATTTCGTTCTCGCCGTTTTGGCGGTTGTCGATTGTGCGAATCGAGTTGTGGCGGAGGAGGCCGGAGGCGCGGTCCACCTCGCCAAGGACGAAGGGGTAGCGGGGGCGGTTGCCCTTGGGGTTTTCCGGCGTGATGTTCCCAAGCCAGTAGAGGCGGCCGTTGGAGTGCGGCAGCAGGAGAGAGCAGGCGCTGGGGGAGAAGAAGTTCGCGCCGTCCGTATAGGTCCAGGGACGGGCGGGCGGAAAGGT
>CAZWDD010000047.1:11073-16357 GCA_964632345.1 uncultured Solibacteraceae bacterium
TCGCGGGCGGGGAAGATCTGCATGGGGAGCAGGATGTCGCCGTTGGGTGCGGAGACGGGCGCCGAGCCGTGATCGCCGAGCATGAAGCCGTTGCGGCCGAGTTCGACGCCGGGCATGGGGCGGCGGGCATCGAAATCGCGTCCCTTGTGGATCAACTGACGGCGGGGTCCGCCGTCGATGGTGTAGTAGACGCCGTAGTTGCGGAGGCCTTCGAGAGGATCGTCGGAGGGGAGAACGGCCTCCATCCAGAACTCGATGAGGCGGCCGGTGCGGGGTTCGACGAAGCCGGCGCGCGGGTGCTTGCGCCAGGTTCCGCCGCCGGGGCGTTTTTCACCGGTTTTGAATTCGACAGGGGCGGACCAGGTGCGGCCGTTATCGGCTGAGGTCCGGCGGAAGACCGTATCGATAGTGTCGGAACGGGACCAGCGCTGTTCGAGCGAGACCATTTCGCCGCCGCGCGCCTTGGCGTAGTAGGCCAGGCCCATGATGGCGGTACCCTTGCCAGGCGAGGGGAGGAAGACCTCGCGCCGGACGCCTTCGGGAGCGGCGGCACAGGCGAGGGAGGCGAGGAAGAGGCGGCGCTGCATTCGGCCAGTGTATCGGGCTGGGCGCTAGCGGAGAAGACCGGGTTGGGGAACGCCGACATCGACGCGAAGTTCCTTGAGCCGGCGGGTGCGCATGTCGCCGAGCCACTGCCAGTTGGCGGGCTTGGCTAGATCGATGGTGGCGACGGCGGCGGTGGCCTGCTCGGTGGCCTGCGAGAGGCGCTCGCCGTAGGGGTCCATGATGTAGGTGGGATGGTTGTAGCCGCTGGTGATGAGGAAGACGCCGTTTTCGATGGCGCGGGCCTTGGCGAGGGACTCATCGCCGCCCCAGATGGGCATCAGGATCATGTCGGCGCCTTGATTGGCGAGCGCGCGGGCGGGTTCGGCGAAGAAGACGTCGTAGCAGATCATGAGGCCCACCTTGCCGAAATCGGTCTGGAACACAGGGTAGATGGAGCCAGGGGTGAGGCCGCCCTCCACCTCCTCACGCGGCAGGTAGACCTTGCGATACTTGCCGGCGAGTTCGCCCTTGCGGTCAATAAGAACGGCGGTGTTGTACATGGCCGCGCCTTCGCGCTCGTAGATGCCGGCGATGATGTAGGCGTTGCGGGCGCGGGCGACTTCGCCGAGCGCTTTGGTGGTGGGGCCGGGGACGGATTCCGACACTTCCGTGAAGGGTCGGCCGTTGCCGACGACGCTGATGCCTTCGGGCAGCAGAATCACGTCAGCGCCCTTGGGGACCGCCTTGCCGATGACATCGATGAACTTGCCGACGCTATCCTCACGGCCGGTGGTGCGCTGGGGCCGGAAGTTGACGGTGGCGACGGTGACTTTGCGCGCGGGGGGCGGGGGGATGCGCTCAACGGAGATATCGTCCCACCAGACGGTGCCGAGGGGAGCGTTGGCGAGGAAGAGTTCGACGTAGGCGCCGGCGGCGTTTTCGGGCGCCTGGGCTTCGCCGCTCAACTCACTCCATTCGCCGCCGCGGCGGGTCCAGGACATGTAGGAGGGTTGCCCGGCGCGCTTGCCGGAGGCGGCCTGCCAGTCGAGCCGGGCGATGACCTGCCAGTTTTCGGCGGAGACGCCTTCGGCCTTGTAGTGGGCGTGGAAACGCAGCCACTGGCCGGGGGCGAGACCGGTGATCTGTTTGCGCCAGCCGCCATAGGCGGCATGGTTGGAGTGGCCGTTGACGGCGAGTGCGCCGGGTTCTCCGCGGCTAACCTGGGAGTCGACAAAGACGCGGGGCATGGTTTCAGCGCGCTGGCTCCAGGCCGTCCAGCCGGCGGGCTGCGGCGAAAAGGCCGACTCCTTGAGGAGCACCTCGGCGTGAAGGGGAGCAAGCAGGAGAGCGAAGACGCAGAACCGCATGGAAACAACGTAGCAGACGGGGACTAACGCTGGCAGCCCTGGCCTTGGATTCGTTCGTAACGGTAACCGTCAAGGAAGACGCGCCGGCCATCGGGACGAAGGACATGGCGCACGGTGCGCCCGCTGTTGAACTGGAGGATCAACTGGGGGGCGCCGCCGGGGGGCACGGAGGCGGTCCAGCGTCCGGACTGGTTCGGGTTGGAGCTGGAGTAGGTGGTGGAGCCGGCGCCGGAGACGCTGGCGGAGGAGCGTTCATCGCGGAAGAAGGTGCCATCGCCGCAGAGGTAGATGTCGTCGCGCGAGGAAAAGCTGCCATCGATGCTGCCGGTGGAGCCGGTGGAGCGGATGGATTCGCGGTAGCGGAGGCGGGCGCCGGAAAGGTAGTCGAAGAGTTGCTTGTCGTGCGAGAGGGCGGGGGGCGGCTGCGGCGCGGAGAGCTGAATGCCGCTGAGCATCCTGCGCGCCGCGGGTTCGAGCTTCGGCCACTGTTCGGGAGTGGTGGCGGCGAGGACGACGAAGCATTCGCCAGTGGGGCCGATGAGGCCGGCGAGGAGACCCTTGGCCGAGTTGCCGTTCAACTGCCCGTTGACGAGGGCGGCGCGGTGGCCGCCGAGGGTCTCGGGAGGGGCGATGGGCTTGAGGTCGACGCCCTCGGCCTGGTACCCGGACTTCAACGCGGCTTCGATTTCCCCGGCGGTGAACTGCTCGCCGGCCTTGACGAGGATGAGGCCGGGAAGAGTGGTTGACGTGAAGAGCGCGGCCGACTCTTCGCGGCGGGCGAGTTGGAAGCCTCCGTCGAGCGGCATGGCGAAGCCGGCGGCGGGTTCGTGGAACAGGTTCGGGGACCCAGCTGCGGGCTGGCGGGTGAGGCGGTAGATGCGGCCGGCGGCGTGGATTTCCAGCGTGTCACCGGAGAGGGTTGCGGTGAAGGGGACCGGGGCGCCGTCCTCGGTGTAGCTGCCGGTGAACTGGCCGCCGGAGGCCGTGCCGCGAACGGGGAAGCGTTCGCCACCGGATTCGGCAATGCCAGTGAGGGCGGCCGGGGTCCCCTCCAGGCGAAGGGTCAGGCCATCACCGGTGAAGCGGCCGTTAAAATCCTGTGCCTGCATGACGAGCGAGAGTGCGAGCGCGAGTTTCCACATGAATCCAGAGGATTCCGCGGATTTGCGAGGCGGGATGGACCAATAAAAAAAGCCCGGCGCACGAGGCGCCGGGCCGAGGGGGGAACTGGAATCGATCAGAAAGCGTAGCGGAGCGCGAACTGAATTTCGCGCGCCGGCTGGGCCGAGGTGATCGTGCCGAAGGCGTTGTTGGAACGATTGCCGTTCGGCGCGCCGAAGTTGGTTTTGTTGAAGAAGTTGAAGGCTTCCATGCGGAACTCGAGCTTCTGGGACTCGGTGATGCGAAAGTCCTTGTGGAGGCCGAAGTTCATCTGGTGGTAGCCGGGCGCCCGGACGATGTTGCGGCCCGCATTGCCGAAGGGGCGGGAGACATCGGTGGGGATGGAGACGGTGGCCGGGTTGAGCCAGCGCTGGGGCGAGCGCTGGCCCTCGGGCATCATCGGATCGCCGGAGATGTTGGGCCGGTAAGTGGGGGCGCCGGAGACCTGGAACAGGGATGCCGGGCTGTAGCTGAGGTTGACGGGCACGCCGCTGGCGGCGAAGTTGATGATGGAAAGGCGCCAGCCGCCGGCGATTAGGTCGGCCGGCTTGGACCAGTTGTCACCGAACTTTCGGCCGCTGCCGAAGGGGAGGTCCCAGAGCAGAGTGGTGGTGTTATTGAACGGTTGATCGTAGCCGGAAAGGCCGCGTTCCTGATCGAGCGCTCGGATATTGACGCGGGAGTTGTCGCCGTTCTGAGACTCCAGGTGGCCGGAGGCGTTATCGATAGCCTTGGACCAGGTGAAGGAGTTGAGGAAGTACAGGCCGCTGGAGAAGCGGCGCTCGATCTTTGTCTGGAAGGCGTGGTAGTTCAGGAAGCCGCCTGGAAAGGCGGTCTGAATGAAGCCGAAGTTGGAGATGGGCCGGCGGGCCAGAAGGGAAAGCGACTCACCGGGGTTGTTCGGGCGGGCCTGGTTGAGGTCGCCAAGGATCATGAGCTTGGAGGCCTTGGTGCCGACGTAGCCGACATCGAGGACCCACTCCCGGCCGAGGTCCTGCTGGATGGAGAAGTGCCAGTTCTGGTTGTAGCCGGAGCGGAGGTCGCGCGGGATGTGGTTCGTCCGCACATTGACCTGGCGGATATTGTCGATTGAGAGAAAGTTATTCGGATAGCCTTGTTCGGTGGGCCGGAAACAGGTGTCCGGACCCTGATTTTGATTGGTGCACAGCGCGAGTCCGTTGGCAAAGACGGGGGGGAGTTGGGAGTTCGCTGTCGGGTTCAGGATGAAGGGCAAGTTGTAGGCCAGCAGGTTCTCACCGCCCAGGCGGTTGAAGTGGATGTAGCTGACGCCGTAGGCCGAGCGGATCACCGTCTTCGGGAACAGCGTGTAGGCGATGCCGATGCGGGGAGCCCAGTTGTTGCGATCCGGATTGATGAGCGTGCGGTCGGCGATGGAGCCGTCCTTGGCGAGGATGGTGGTGTTCGATGCGGGATCGAAGTTCGCCATGGCGTTGGTGGTTTCATACTGCGGCGTGGAGAACTCATAGCGGACACCCAGGTTGAGGGTGAGCTTGCGGGAGACCTTGAAGTCGTCCTGCAGGTAGAAGAAGTTCATCCACTGGCGCAGGTTGACGATGTTGGCCGAGTTGAGCGAATAGGCGCTGCGGGCGCCGAAGTAGAAGTCGCCCAGGAACTGAAGGTTATTGTTGGGCGAGCCGGGAATCTGCGTGAAGCGTCCCGAGTAAACGTCGTTGCCGGCCTTCGGGTTGAAGTCGTCGATTTCGGTGGCGATGCGTTGGAACTCCCAGCCGGCCTTGAGCGAGTGGCGGCCGAGCATCTTGACGTAGTTGATTTTGGGGTTCAGCACGTCGGGATTCTGAAACTGGGGGTTGGAGCTCTGCACGCCGAAGGCGGTAAAGCCGTTGACGGCCTGGCGGTAAACACCACCGGCGAAGCGCGTGTCGGTGGGCGCGTTGGGGATACCGACGCGCTCGGCGAGCGTGCCGGTGCCGACGAAGACGGGGAACTTGCCGCCATCGGTGAAGGAGATGCCCATGCGGAATTCGAGCAGCGAGGTGGGGTTGATGGTCCAGGTGGAGCCGAAGGCGAGCTGCTTGTTTTCGACGCGGACGTTGCCGTTGGAGTCACCGCCGGAGGGGCCGGGAATGGCCGGGGGTTCGAAGTTCTCCATAAGCCGGTGGGAGTAGCGGGCGAAGGCGTTGACCTTGGAGCTGAAGTAATGGTCGTAGCGGATGTCGCCCTTGTCGTTC
>CAZWDD010000047.1:16457-24651 GCA_964632345.1 uncultured Solibacteraceae bacterium
AGCCTTCGTAGTCGGCGAAGAAGAACATCTTCTCCTTCACAATGGGGCCGCCGATGGTGGCGCCGAACTGGTTCTGGATGAGCGTGGGCTTCTGGTTGTTGACGGGTTTGAAGAAACCGGTGGCATTGAGAGCGGTGTTGCGCAGGTACTCATACACCGAGCCGTGGAACTGGTTCGTGCCCGAGCGGATGGAGGCGTTGATGACGGCGCCGCCGGCGCGGCCGAATTCGGCCGAGAAGTTGTTGGTTTCGAGGCGGAACTCCTGCACGGCGTCGGGGGAGAGCTGCACGACTTGATTGGAGAAGCCCTGGTTGGAGGTGCCGTAGGAGTTGTTGTCGACGCCGTCGATGACGAAGTTGTTCTGCGAACTGCGCATGCCGTTCACGTTGAAGGACGCGTCGCGGGAATCGGCGATGCCGCTGCGGCGGACGCCGGGGGCGAGCAGCGCCAGGTCGGCGTAGGCGCGGCCGTTGAGGGGCAGGTTCACCACCTGCTGGGAGCCGACGACAGTGCCGCGGGAGGAGGTGTCGGTTTCGAGCGCGGCGACGGCGTCCGTAATGGTGATGCTTTCGGAAGTGGACCCTACTTCCAGGCGCAGGTCGACGCGTTGACGGGCATTGACGGTGACAGTGAAGTTGCTGGCCACGGCGGACTTGAAGCCCTTCGCCGAAGCTTCCAGCTTGTATTCGCCGGCCTTGACGTTGGCAAACTGATAGTTTCCGGACCCATCGGTATTGGTTTTCTGTTGAACGCCCGTGCGGACATTGGTTAAAGTGACTTCGCTGCCGGGGACGGAGAGGCCGGCGGCGTCCTGGACGCTTCCCAGAACCTGCGCCGTATCGAACTGCGCCAGCAAGATGCCGGCACACAGGGCAAGGCAAATCGTTATTCTCTGCAACACAAGGAGACTCCTCATTCTGCTAGCGTAGCGGGCACATGTTTCAGTACCGTTCGGACAATGTTACAACCCTGTAACGGGTGCGAAACAAGGGGAATTTGGCGTACGATAGGGCAGCTATGTCTCAGATAAAAGGTCCCGCTATCTTTCTGGCCCAGTTCATGGGCGACGCCGCGCCGTTCAATACGCTTCCGAACATTACTGCCTGGGCGAAGTCTCTGGGCTACAAGGGGGTGCAGATCCCTTCGTGGGACACCCGCCTGATGGATCTGGCCACGGCGGCCGAATCCAAGACGTACTGCGATGAGTTGAAGGGCCAGACGAACGGGTTGGAGATTACGGAGCTGGCGTCGCACCTGTTGGGCCAGTTGGTGGCGTCGCACCCGGCGTTCGATGAGATGTTCGACATCTTCGCCGCGCCGGAGGTGCGCGGCAACCCGGCCGCGCGCAGCGAATGGGCGACGGCGCAGATGAAGCTGGTGATCAAGGCCTCGGCGAACCTGGGGTTGACGGTGACGCCGTCGTTCTCCGGCGCGATTCTGTGGCCCTATATCTATCCGTGGCCGCAGCGCCCGGGCGGGCTGGTGGAGGAAGGTTTCGCCGAACTGGCCAAGCGCTGGAAGCCGATTCTGGAGTGTGCCGACGAGCACGGCGTGGATATCGCCTATGAACTGCACCCTGGCGAGGATCTCTACGACGGCGCCACCTTTGAACAGTTCCTGGAAGCCACGGGCAACTCCTCGCGGGTGCACATCAACTACGACCCGTCGCACTTCATTCTGCAGTGCCTGGACTACATCGGCTTCATCGACGTGTACGCCTCGCGCATCAAGGCATTCCACGTAAAGGACGCCGAGTTCCGTCCGTCGGCGAAGTCCGGCGTCTATGGCGGCTATCAGGGGTGGAAGGATCGTCCGGGCCGCTTCCGTTCGCTGGGCGACGGGCAGGTGGACTTCAAGCAGGTGTTCTCGCGCCTCACCGCGGGCGGCTACGCGTCGTGGGCGGTGCTGGAGTGGGAGTGCTGCTTTAAGGACAGCGGGCAGGGCGCGGCCGAGGGCGCGCCGTTCATCGCGTCGCACCTGATCGACGTTCCGGCGAAGGCGTTCGACGACTTTGCGGGCGCCGCTTCCGACACGGCGCGCAACCGCCGCATTCTGGGCTTGAGCTAAGCCGGACCAGGCCGGGCGCGCATCGCCGTGCGCCCGGCCTGTATACTAGCGGCTGCGATGAAACGGATCTTCCTGTTGAGCTGCGGAGCGGCCGTGATGATGTACGGGCAGTTGGCGACAGGCCCCGCCCTACCCGTGAAGCTGGTTTCTGAGTGGGTGAAGCTGCCGAAGGGCATGTACCTTGGCGAGTGCGCCGGCGTGGCGACGGATAAGGACGACAACGTCTGGATCTTCAACCGCGGGAAGGCGCCCGTATTGAAGTTCGACAAGACGGGCAAGTTGCTTGACGCCTGGGAGGGCCTACCGGTGACGGCGGCGCACGGGATCAAGATCGACCCCGAGGGCAATGTGTGGACCGTCGACGTCTTCGCGCACTCGGTGAAGAAATGGTCCCGCGACGGCCGGATGTTGATGCATATCGGCAACGCCGGCGGCCAACCCGGAACCAACGAAACCAAGGACGCGTTCAACCGCCCCACCGGCATCGCATTCGAACCGAATGGCGACTTCTGGGTCTCGGACGGCTACGTCAACTCGCGCGTGGTGAAGTTCAATAAAGACGGCGAGTACGTCATGCAGATCGGCGGCAAGAAGGGCACTGCCGACGGCGAGTTCGACACCGTGCACGACGTCGCCATCGACAAGCGCGGCCGGATCTACGTGGCCGACCGGGAGAACCGCCGCGTGCAGATCTACTCGCCCGAAGGCAAGTTCATCACCAAGTGGACGAACCTCGGCTCGCCGTGGGGACTGGCCTATAACGCCAAGGACGAAACGTTCTACATCGGCGACGGCTACAACAACCGCATCGTGAAGGTGAACCTGGAGGGGCAGGTGCTGGGCACCTACGGACAGTACGGCAAGATACCGGGCCGTTTCGATTTCGTGCACCATATCGCGGTTGATTCGACGGGCGCCATTTATGCCGCCGAGATCAAGAACTGGCGCGTGCAGAAGTTCGCCTGGCAGAATTAACATCTTGCGCGGGCGGGCGTAGAATGAGGGTGCTATGACCCGCCGCACCGCTGTGCAACTCGCCGCCGCCTCGAGCCTTGCGCTCCAGGCCGCGCCCTATCAGCCCACCGCCCAGAACCTGAAGGCCCGTGAATGGTTTCAGGACGCGAGGTTCGGCCTCTTCATCCATTGGGGTGTCTACTCCGTGCTCGGCAAGGGCGAGTGGGTGATGAATAACGACAAGATGCCCATCAGCGAGTACCAGAAGCTGCCGGCACAGTTCAACCCCACCGGGTTCAACGCCGCCGAATGGGTGGCCCTTGCCAAGGCGGCCGGGCAGCGCTACATCACCATCACGAGCAAGCATCATGACGGCTTCGCCATGTGGGCGACGAAGAAGAGCAAGTGGAACATTGTTGACACGACGCCCTACGCCAAGGATCCGCTGAAGATGCTGGCCGAGGAGTGCCGGCGGCAGGGCGTGAAGCTGTTCTTCTACCACTCCCACCTGGATTGGACGCATCCGGACTACTTCCCGCGCGGACGGACGGGGCAGGCCTCGGGAAGGCCGGAGAGCGGTGATTTCAACCGGTATCTGGACTTCATGGACGCGCAGCTGACCGAACTGCTCACCGAGTACGGCGAGATCGGCGGCATCTGGTTTGACGGCATCTGGGATCGCAAGGATGCCGAATGGCGCCTGCGCCAGACCTACGACATGATCCACCGGCTGCAGCCCCATGCGCTGGTGGGCAACAACCATCACCTTGCGCCGTATGAGGGCGAGGATTTCCAGATGTTCGAGAAGGACCTCCCGGGGCAGAATGCGGCCGGCTTCAGCCCGGACGCCAAGATCGGGAATCTGCCCTTGGAGACGTGCGACACGATTGGAACGGCGTGGGGCTACAACCCGAACGAGCGGCGGCTAAAATCGACGCGGCAGTTGTTGCACATGCTGGTGCGCGCGGCGGGGATGAACGCGAACTTCCTGTTGAACGTGGGGCCGAAGCCGGACGGGACTATCCAGGGTGAGTTCCAGATGCGGCTGAAGGAGATGGGCGCGTGGCTGGGGCAGTATGGCGAATCGATCTACGGAACGCGCGGCGGCCCGATTGGCCCGCGGCCGTGGGGCGTGACGACGGCGAAGGGAAGCACGGTGTATGCGCATGTGCTGGATTGGCCGGACCGGGCGCTGGTGATCCCGCCGGTGGGGAAGAAGGTGAAGTCGGCGCGCGTGATGGGCGGCGCGGCGGTGCCGGTTCGCGAAGTGGATAACGGGCTGCTGTTGCAGTTGCCGGAGTCGGGCCGGAATGCGTTTGACACGGTGGTCGAGTTGGGGGTCTGAAATTGGGGTACACTTTGACAAGCGGATGGAGAGTCGAATCCGGGTACTTGTCGCTCAGCCGGGGCTGAATGGCCACGACCGAGGCGCCAAGGGAAGTTGCCAGGGCTCTTCGCGACGCGGGTATGGAGGTCATCGACAATGGCCTCCGGCAGACGCCAGAAATGAACGTCCACGCCGCGCTGCAGAAGGAAGTCCGGGTAATTGACCTATCGATTCTCTTCGGAGCGCGCGTGGCTACTGTGCGGCGCGTTTCGGGGCTCCTTCGTGAGAATCAGATGGAAGACGTGGCGGTGATCGGCGGGCGGTTCGCCCGGACGAGTACAGCCACAAGTTGAAACGGCTCGGCGTGGCAGCGGAAGTTCCCCACCGGAACTTCGCTCGAAGAGAATGAGTCCTTTATCCGGCAGGCCGCCCGGCCCGCGGGAAAAAGCACACCGCCACCGCCCGGCCACTAGGACCCATACATGCAGGAACGCCAGAATATAGCTGTATTTGTTGACTACGACAACATCGAGATCGGCGTGAAAAGCACGCTGCGCCGCGAGTTCGCGGTTTCGCTTTGCCTCGATGCCCTGAAAGAACGCGGCGACATTGTCGCCAAGTTCGCCTACGCCAACTGGTCGCGCCAGGAAGGCGCGGTCCGCCAGATGGCGGAGAACGCCGTGCAGATGGTTCAGCGGCTCCCCTCTCCGCGCGGAGATAAGAACGGCGCGGACATCAACCTGGCTCTCGACGCGCTGGAGATGGCCTTCACCCACAAGAACGTGAACGCCTTCGCTATCATCTCGGGAGACAGCGACTTCATTCCGCTGGTGAACAAGCTGAAGGCCTACGGCAAGACGATCTATATCGTCGGCGGCAAGGCGTTCACCTCGACGATTCTGCAGCAGAACTGCCACGAGTTCATCTCGTATGAGTCGTTGCTTGACGACACGAAGTATCCGCCGCGGGAAGCGCGTGAGGGACGGCCGACGCCGATCCCCTCGGCTACGGCGCTGCTGCACGCCTCGGCGGCTGCTGCCGCTCCGCCTGCCGCGCAACCGCAGGCCTATGCGGAAGGCCATCGCCGTGGGGGACGCGACCATCGCCGTCCGGCGCCGCTCGAACTTGCCCATGCTCTGCCGCTGGTGGAGCGCGCGCTGGCCACTCTGCGCCGCCGCGGTGTGCAGCCGCAGCTCGGGTTGCTGAAGAGCACCATGCTGCAGCTTGACCCCAGTTTCAATGAGCGCGCCTATGGCACCGGCTCCTTCTCCGACTTTGTCGACAAGCTGGAGACCAACGGCTACCTGGCCACGACCGGACCCGAGGGCCGCAAGACCATCGAGGTGAAGGCCGCCGCCGCCGACGCTCCGCCGACCCCCAAAAAGGACGAGGCGCTGCCGCTGCTGCGGCAGGTGGTGGACATTTATAAGCTCGACCTGGAAGACGGCGCCACCGCCGATGACCTAGCCGGTTGGATGACCAAGATCCATCCGAGCTTCGATGCGCAGAAGTACGGGTTCCAGTCCTTCAGCGAGTTCCTCACCTACGCGCAGGATAACTTCCTGGTCCGCGTAGAGGCCGACGCCGTGCGTGGCCTCATCGCTTACCCCGGTCCAGAGATGGCTCCGCCGCCGGAAGCACAGTCCCCCGAAACCACCGCGGCCGCCGCGGAAGCACCGGGCGAGGCGCCGGCGACCGAAGCCGTGGCCGCCGCCGATGGTACGGATGAGTCTGCTGCTGGCGAGGCCGCCGGCGAAGACAAGCCCAAGCGCGGCGCAACCCGTAAGCGCGCGGCAACCAAGAAAGCGGCCGCAGCTGGCAACGGTTCCACCACCGTCCGCCGTCCGCGCGCCCGCAAGCAGGTGGAGTAGCCCATGATTGAACGCCACAGTATTCCCGGCGCCGCCGTGCCGCGTGGACCTTATTCCCACGCGGTGCGCGCCGGCGACTTCGTCTTCGTTTCCGGCCAGGGACCCATTGACCCGGCCACCAACGAATACTCCTACGGCACCATCGAGCATGAAACCCGCGTCGTCCTGAACAACATCAAGTTGATTCTGGAGGCCGCCGGCGCTTCGATGGCCGATGTTGTTAAGTGCTCTGTCTTCCTGCGCGAAGGCGGCGACTTCTCCGCGATGAACGGCGTGTACGGCGAGTTCTTCGGCGAAGCGAAGCCCGCACGCACGACGGTGGAGTCCAAGTTCGCCAACCCCGTCATGAAGGTGGAAATCGACTGCATTGCCTACAAGCCCAAGGCGTAGGTTTCCCTCGTGTGGCGCTGCCGACTACCGCAGCGCCACGCCTTCCCAGCAGGCGTGCGGCTGCAGGCCCAGCGCCTTGACGACGGTTGGCGCCATGTCGATATTACGGACGCGCCCGGTAATCTCTCCCGGCGCGATGCCTGGCCCGGCGAAGACCAGCGGCACTTCCAACTCATTCGTCGTGTCGCCGCCGTGTTTCGTTCCCGTTCCGCCGTGGTCGGCGACCAGGACGATCAACGTCTCCCCGGCGGGCACCGTCTCCACCAGCCGGCCGATCAGGCTGTCGATCGTGCTGACCGCCTGGCGGTACTCCGGCCCCTCCCAGGTCTTGTCATGCCCGGCGTGGTCCACGTCGTCAAGGTGCACGAAGAGCAGCAGCGGCTTGTTTGCCCGCCAGTAGGTGATGGCGTCGGCGGCCGCGGCCGGTGAGCCCTTTACGTGCCGCACATACGCGGTGGCCGACTTTTCCACCAGCCGGCCGAAACCCTGCCAGTCATGAATAGCCGCCAGCCTGGCGTCCGGCCGCTGCGTATGAATCACGCCGAAGAGGCCGGGGAATATCCCTTCCGGTCCCTTGCAGGCCGGGGCGATCTTGAAGTTGAATCGTTCCCATTCGTTTGAATGCACGCCGTGCATCTCCGGTCCGGCCCCGGCCAGCAGGGACATCCAGTTCGGGGAACTCACCGTCGGCATCACGCCGCGCGACCGAAGGGACCAGGCGCCGCGCGCCATCAGCTTGTCGATGTTCGGCGTCGGCGCGTTGCGCACGCCATCAGCCGAGAGACCGTCCACGCCGATGATGAGCACATGCGAAAGGGCGGCGGCAAGTAGGAGCGTCATAGCGATCGGTAGACCTCGGATTCGAAATCGCGCAGCATCCCGAGTGCGGCGCGGTCACAGAAGGGTTGGAACTGCATCAGCAGCACGGCTGCCACGCCGCGTTTCGGGTCCACCCAGTAGAACGTGTTGCGAATGCCGGCCCAGGCCAGGCTGCCGGCCGACCGGCCGCCTGGATACGCGCGGTTGTTACGCAGAAAGGCGAGCGTGTAGCTGTCACGGCAGCCGGGGTGGAAATCGACGTCAGCCGCGCGCTCCGGCATGGTGGTCCGCATCGGTCCGGCGGGCAGCGGTCCGGTTTGCGGGCGGCAGAGTTCCCGAAATACCGCTCTCCCGAGCAGTGGCGTGCCTCCGCGCAGGATCATCTGCAGGAAGCGGAAGTAGTCGGGCGCGGTGGAGTACAGTCCGCCGCCACCGTTGAAGGTTTCCGGCCGTGGCGGTTGGACGCGGGGCTGCTCACGCAGCACGCCTTCGGGGTCGCGCTGCCATGTGCTCACCAGCCGCAGGAAGCGCTCCGGCGCCAGCACGAAGGAGGTATCGTGCATCCCAAGCGGTTGCAGAATCCATTGCTGAAAATAGTCCTCCAGCGTCTGCCCGCTGGCTGCTTCCACCAGCCGGCCCACATGGTCAATGTTGGTGCCGTAGTGCCACCGCGTGCCAGGGCGGTGCAGCAGAAAAGGGGTCACTGACTGCCCGTAACGCCGCAGGAGCGGGTGGTTCCAAACGTATCCGACTCCGGCCGTGTGCG
>CAZWDD010000048.1:0-24544 GCA_964632345.1 uncultured Solibacteraceae bacterium
TGGGAGAGGCAGGTGAAGACGAGGCCGCCGGGCAGGTTGTCCCCGACGTTGTCCTGGCCGGCGTTGAAGTATCCGAACAGAAGCGCATTCTTGCCAGGGCTGTAGTAGGCGTTGGCCTCGCGCAAGGCGTGCGGGTAGATGCGGAGGCGCTGGGTGTATTCGCTGTCCACGACGCGGCCATCCTCGTAAACAAAGCGCGGGGCCCAGAGAGCCGTGCGTCCAAGGGCATCCTCAAAGCGCTGGATGGTGGTCATGGCGACGGTGTAGACCATCTGCTGGTGGAACTGCGGGCTGCCTTCGGAAGGGCTGAGGCCATCGGTGGCGAGGAGGTGCGGGTGGTTGAGATCGACGGGGGCGTAGCAGGCGCCGGAGGCGGGGTCGACATCGACGACCTCGAGGTATTCGCCGACGGGACCGGGCTGGAGGTCGGGCTCCCAACGGACCTGCAGCGTGGCCTGGTTGATATGTTCGGTATCGACGCGAAGGCCGAGGATAGGATCGAAGGCGAAGACGCGGAGGTTGCGGGCGGCGGGCGGGGGGATGACCGGGGCTTCCGCGGCCGCGGGCTTGAGGTCCACCGCGACGGGCGCCATGGCGCGGGCGCGGCGAGTGGCGCCGCCGAAGGCCTGCTTCAGGGACTTGGAGGCGCGGGGGTCTGCAAGGACAGCGTCGGTGAATGCCTGGCGCAGCGGTGCGGGCAGATCGTCGGCGGGTTTGTCGGGGTCAATGGCGGCTTCGCTGACGATGCGCTGGAGTTCGCCGTTGCGGCCAAGAATCTGGGCGGCCTCCAGGTGGAGCATGCTGACCTCGGCGGCGGATGCCTTGGCGCCAAACAGCACGTTCCATACGGGCCCGAGGAAGGGAACGGCGACGGAATCGGCGGGTTGCTTGCGGAGCGCACTGGCGGCGGGAACGGGCACGGCCATGGCGTGGCCGGCGCGCAGGGTGCCGCGGCCGAAGTATTCGCGGTTACGGTTATCGGCAGAGGTGAACAGAGCGTGGCGAACGGCCTCGACGCGCATCCATTTCTCGGGGTATTTCCGGACGGCGGCCAAGTTCTTGCGGATCCAGCAGGCGGCGGCCGCGGCGATTTGCGGAGTGGCGGAGGAAGTGCCGGCGCCGTCGAAATCGGGCAGGCCGAGACAGGCGTACTTGGCCCAAGGGGTGTTGGGCGTATAGGCCGCCAAGGCGGTATCCATTTTGCTGTCGGGTCCGTAGGAGCCGCCCATTTTGCGGGCGTCGGCGAAATCGGCGTAGGGGGAGCCATCCGCCATAACGCCGCAAGCGGCAAGGACCCGGCGGAAGCGGGCGGGATAGACGATGAAGCGGGGTGTGCGGAGCTTGCCCGGTCCATAGTTATTGCCGGCGGCGGTGACGAGGACGATGCCGGCTTCGTAGGCCTGGTTGACGAGTTCAGCCCACAGACGGGAGGCGACGCCGCCCATGCTCATGGAGAGGACGTCGACACCTTGTTCGATGGCGTAGGCTAGGCCGCGGGCGATGGAGGAGTTTGAGAAGAGGACGACGGAGTTAGCGACGCGAAGGGGGACGATGCGGGCGAAGGGCGCACCGCCGACGGGGCCGGCCGGTTGGCCGTAGGGAGCGCCGTCGAAGTGGCCGCCGGCGAGGATGCCGATGGTGCCGGTGCCATGGCCGGGGTGGTTGCCGAAGCCGCCGATGTAGGGATCGATGGCGGAGTTGGGGTTCGCGTCATCCTCAATAAAGCTGCGGGCGGCGGAGGGATCGAGCCCTGGCGGCAGGAGGGCGTGGCCTTCGCGATAACCGCAATCGAGGTGAGCAATAGTGACGCGGCCGGAGGCAGCTTCGGCTTCGGCACGGGCGGCGGCTAGGCCGGAGTGCGCGTCGTCCTGAAACCAGTTCCAGAGGAAGGGGCTGGGCGCGGGAAAGCGGGGGTCCGCCGGTGCGGGCCGGGCGCAGGAGTCGGCGGCGCCAGTGGCCTGGAAACCTTTGGAGGCGAGACGAGCGGGGGTGTCGATGGACCATTGTTGAACCAAATCCGGTTCGGCAAACTCGACGCCGCCTCCGGCGATGCCAAGGCCTTTGGAGCGGAGTTGATGGCAGGCGTCCCAGAGGGCGGCTTCATCCGTGCCGGCCGGAAGGGTGGCGGTGTGCCAGGCCGGTTCCGCGGCGGCGGCCATCGCGCGGGTACGGCGGGCGGGGAAGAGGGGCTCGATCTGGAACGAGAGCTTATTGACCGAGAAACTGGTTCCCGGAGGGGGCGGGATTGCTTTCAGCAATAGCCGCGGGGGCTGTGTGGGCATGGGGCGAGGTCCTCCTCGATCTAGCGTCCGCGTCCGGCGGTTGTCTGAGCGATTCTATCCGAGATAGTGACGGACTGTGGAAAGCGTATCAACAGCGGGGGCCGCCGAAGGCCCCGGTTCGGGTGATAGAATCTTCTCGCGGCCACATGAAAATCGCTTAGCCGCGCAATCCGCCATGTACAAATTGCGTTCCGCCATTCTCGGGTCAGCCGTGTGCTTGGCCGCGTCCCTGTCTGCCGCCGAAGCGCCCACCCCGGTGCTGCAGCAGTATTGCTATTCCTGCCACGGAAAGGCTGCGATGGGTGGGTTGAATCTGGAGCAGATCGCGGCGAAGGGTTCGATCGGCGAGAGTTTTCAACATTGGGAAAAGGTGGCGGCGGTGATTGAGGGTAAGCAGATGCCGCCGGCAAAGATGCCGCAGCCGACCGAGGCGCAGCGGGCGCAGGTAGTGGACTGGATCCGCAGCAGCCTGAAGGAGTACACGGCGAAGAACGCGGGCGACCCGGGGCGCGTGACGGTGCGGCGGCTGACGAGCGGCGAGTATGGTTACGCCATTAAAGATCTGACAGGCCTGGATATGCGGTTTGACCGCGATTTCGTACCGGATTCTGTGGGCGGCGAGGGGTTCACGAACTTCGGCGATGTGCAGTTCCTGGGGGATGCGAATCTGGAACGGTACCTGTCGACAGCGAAACAGATCGCCCGGCATGCGGTGATCGGATCGGGGCCGCTGCAGTTCTATGCGGATCCGGGCAAGACGGGGCAGGAGTTGTCGGCGCTGCACCGGATTCAGAAGATCTACACGACGCACGGGTTCCGCGCGACGGGCGCGGAAGGGGCGCGGGCATACGGACTGGACAAGTACACGCGGGCGTTTTATGCGGCGTGGCGATATCAACACCGGAAGGCGCTTGGGGCACCGGCGGCGACACTGGCGACGATCGCGGCGAAGGAAGGATTGAGTCCGCGGTTCGTGCAGCACATCTGGACGGTGCTGCAGACGCCGAATCCGAGTTACCCGACGAGTGAAGTGACCGCGCGATGGAAGAACCTCGGCGGCCCGCGCACGCCGGAGTCGGAGATCCGCGCGGCGTGCGAGATGATCCAGAAAGAGTTGATCAACTGGCCGCGCGTGCTGTTTGCGGCCGGCGCGCTGGCGGCCGGCGGCCAGGGCGACGAGCGGAACCTGGTGTTGAGCGAGGAGACGCTGCAGGGCGAGCGCACGCACAGCTTCCGGTATCCATACCTTTCCCGGCGTGTGATCACGGAGGCGACGGCGTATCTGACGACGCTATCGGTGAATCCGCGGTCGGCCGATAAGCCGGCAGTGTTGTTCAAGAACGGCAAGGTTCGGTTCCGGAAGAAGGACCGATCCGCGGGGCCGGAGGTGGCGCTGCTGGAGGCAATCACCGAGGAATCGCGGAAGCAGTTGACGTTGACGGCCGACGGCGCCGGGTTCACGCTGCCTGGGAATGCGATGGTGCCACTGCAGGTGAAGTTCCCGCCGGAAATCGGGGGCATTGAGTTCCGGCTGGACGCGGAGTTGATTGCGCAGGGAGCCGGGGACGCGGTGATCCGCACGACGCTCTCCGATAAAGAAGACGTCTCAACGGGGCGTCCGGTGTGGGCGCTGCTGGCCGATCCGAAATCGAAAGGGTTCACCGATTGGCGGAAGGGCGTGTTGGAATACGCGGCGAATCTGCCGCAGAACTCGCAATCGGAAGCAACGCCGGCCGACCGGGATCCGATTCCGCCCGCCTTTGACAACAAGTACAACCAGCCGGAACGCGACCGGTTCCATACGACGATGAAGTACTTCCGCGCCGATTCGTTCCTGATGGAAAAGATGCTGGACGATGCGACGCGGACGGAGCTGAACCACGCATGGAACGACCTGCTCTCGGCGTTTGAATACCACGAGATTTTCGTGAAATTCCTGCAGGAAAAGAAGAAGCCACAGGCGGAGATCGACGTTGTGATGGCAGAGAACGCGGCCATTGACAAGGCGTTGCTGGCGGCGCAACCGGGGCATGTGGAAGACGCACTGCAACTGGCGGCGAAGGCGTGGCGGCGTCCGTTGACGCTGGCGGAGAAGGACCGGCTGCGGCGGTTCTACACGCAGTCGCGCGAGACGGCGAAGCTGTCGCATCAGGATGCGATTCGCGCGCTGATCGCGCGGGTGCTGGTGTCGCCGGCCTTCCTGTACCGGTTTGAAGAACCGCGGCAGGTGAGCCAGCGGGTGCCGCTGACGAGCTGGGAACTGGCGAACCGGTTGAGCTTTTTCCTGTGGTCCTCCGTGCCGGATGCGGAGCTGCGGCGGGCGGCGGAGAAGAATGAGTTGATCGACCCGAAGCAACTGGCGAAGCAGACCAAACGGATGCTGGCCGATCCGAAGGCGCAGCGGCTGGCGACGGAGTTCTTCGGGCAGTGGCTGGGCTTCTACCGGTTCGACCTTTTCAACGGCGCCGACACCAGCCGATTCCCGGAGTTTACGGAAGAACTGAAGGCGGCCATGTATGAGGAGTCCACCAATTTCTTCACGCATATCGTCCGGGAAGACCGCCCGGTACGGGAGGTTCTGGAGGCCGATTACACCTTCGTGAATCCGCTGCTGGCGAAGCACTACGGGATGAAGGAAGTGAAGGGTGGATGGCAGAAGGTGGACGGAGCGGCGGCGTATGGACGCGGGGGACTGCTGCGGATGGGTTCGGTGCTGACGGCGACGTCGGCGCCGCTGCGGACGAGTCCGGTGAAGCGCGGGGACTGGGTGCTGCGGCGGATCCTTGGAACGCCGACGCCACCGCCTCCGCCGAACGTGCCGCCGATCGCCGCCGACGATAAGACGGCGGACGGGTTGGCGATCAAGGCGCGGCTGGCGCAGCACATGAAGAATCCGACGTGCGCGGCGTGCCATTCGAAGATCGATCCGCTGGGCTTCCCGTTTGAAAAGTACGACGCGGTGGGCCGGCTGCGGCAGACGTATGCCGACGGCAAGCCGGTGGAGGATTCGACGAAGATGGGAGACAGCCGGGAGATCGCGGGGGTGGACGGGTTGATCGACTACCTGAAGTCGGAGGAACCGCAGGTGCTGCGGAACATGTCCAACAAGTTGATCGGCTACGCGCTGGGGCGAACGGTGCTGGCGAGCGACCAGCCGCTGGTTGAACGCCTGATCCAGGCGGGCGGCCAGGCCACGTTTTCCGAACTGGCCACACAGATTGTCACCAGTCCGCAATTCCGCTACCGGCGTGGCCAGGAGCCGCCCGCGATGGCAAAGGGTACGAAACGATGAAGAGCCATTATTCCCGCCGTAATTTCCTGCGAGGCGCGGGCGTCGCGCTGACACTGCCGTGGATGGAGTCGCTGCAGGCGGCACTGTCGAACAAGCCGCCGGTGCGGTTCGCGCTGGTCTACTTCTCCAATGGCGTCGAGCCGATCCACTGGTGGGCGAAGGGGCAAGGCGCGCAGATGGAACTAGGCCCGGCGGCGGCGCCAATGATGCCCTACCGCGAGGACATCAACTTCTTGCGCGGGCTCTATAACCATCAGGCGTTCATTTCCACGAGCCCGCATCTGGGGCGCATGCCGAACATGCTGTCGGCGGCGACAGTAAGCCTGGACCCGGCCGATATCCGTGTCGGCACGACATTCGATCAGGTGCTGGCGCGGGAGATCGGCGCACAGACGCCGGTGCCGAGCATGGCGCTGGGTATTGAGCCGAACGAACTGCGGTTGGAAGACGGGCTGTCGATGATTTACGGCAGTTGCGTCTCGTGGGCCTCGCCGACCAAACCGGCGACGAAGGAGATCTATCCGGCGCGCGTGTTTGACCAGTTGATCGGCGACACCACGGGCCGGAAGCTCGACAAGTCGATCCTGGATTCGGTGTTGGAGGATTCGCATTCGCTGCATGCGAAGATCAGCACTGGGGATCGCGTGAAGCTGGACGAATATCTGGAATCGATCCGCGACATTGAGAAGCGGATTGAACGCGCGGGTAAGGAAGAGCGGCTGGAGGGATGGCGGCCTTCGCTGGCGAGACCGAACATGCCGCGCCCGGACGACAAGCTGCCGCAGGACGTGCCGGTGCACATGAAGCTGATGCTGGATCTCATCGTGCTGGCGTTCCAGATGGACAAGACGCGCATCGTGACGCTGATGCTGAACAACGACCTTTCGCAGATGAACTTCAAGTTCCTGGAGGGAGTGAAGGGCGCGCTGCATCTGGACCTGACGCACAACGGCAAGGCGGCCGAAGCCGAGGCGATGTACCTGAAGACGAACCAGTTCCACATGCAGCAGTTCGCCTATCTGGTTGGGCGGCTGAAGGCAATCGACGAGGGCGGGTCATCGATTCTCGACAACTCCATGCTGCTGGGCGGGTCCAACCTGTTCGACGGCGACTCGCACGGCGCTGACCAGATGCCGCTCATCCTGGCAGGCCGCGCTGGCGGCGCATTGAAGACGGGCCGGAACCTGGATTACCTGGAGCGCGGCAATGAAAATCGCCGCGCCGCCAGTTTGTATCTATCCATCATGGACCGGATGGGCGTGAAGCTGGATCGGTTCGGCGATAGCGACAAGCGCCTCGCCGACCTGTAGCCGCTACCAGTCGACAACCGAGCCGTCGTCCTCGTCGAACGTCGTCCGATAGGGGCGCGGCTCGCCGACCTGTGCCTTGAGCTTGTCCTCGTCAATGGTGATGCCGAGGCCCGGTTCGGTGAGGATGGGCCGGTGGCCGTTGGTGATCGGGGGCAGGGGCTTGGCCAGAAGGTCCGAATACTCATTGTCGCCGCGTTCCTGAATGAGGAAGTTGGGTACTGAGGCAGCGAGTTGGAGACTGGCCGCGAGCGAGCAGGGGCCCTGCGGGTTGTGCGGGGCGATGGGGGAGTAGTAGGCCTCGGCCATGCCCGCGATGATCTTCAACTCCGTGATTCCGCCGGCGTAGCAGATATCGGGTTGCAGGATGGTGGCGGCGCGCTTTTCCAGGATCTCCTTGAAGCCCCATTTGGTGAAGATGCGCTCGCCGGTGGCGAAGGGGATGTGGGTCTTGCGCGCCATTTCGGCCATCACGTCGACATTCAATGCCTGCGCGGACTCCTCATAGAACCAGGGGTAGTGGCGTTCGAGCGCCTTCATCAAGGTCATCGCGGTGGGAGGCTGAACAGCGCCGTGGAACTCCACGCCGATATCGACATGCTTGCCCATCTTCTGGCGGAGGGCGCCGAAACGTTCGACTACCTCTTCGATGAACATCATGCCTTCGTTGTACTTGTACGGCCGCCGGCCCTTGGCGTTGGCGAGCTGCACCTTCATGGCATTGACGCCGGTCTTTTCGTTGGGCGTGCCGTAGACGCGGACGCGGTCGCGGGTGGGGCCGCCGAGGAGGCGATGCACGGGGACGCCGTAGACCTTGCCGGTGATGTCCCACAGCGCCTGGTCGATGCCGGAGGAGATAGCCGTCTTGATGGGGCCGCCGCGGTAGAAGGCGCCGCGGTGAATGGCCTGCCAGTGGTGGGTGACTCGGGTGGGATCCTGCCCGATGAGGTAGTGGCCCACTTCGAGCGCGCCGGCCGCACAGGCCTTGGCGTCATCCTTGAGCATCTCGCCCCAGCCCGTGATGCCGGCATCGGTGGAGATCTTGACGAAGACCCAGGAGTTCTTCAGGACGAAGGACTCGATCTTGGTGACCTTGATCTTGTCCTTGGGGCCGACGGCGGCAGCGTCGGTGCGGAGGGCGCCGAAGGTGGATTCGAGGCCGAGAATGGAGGCAGTGCCGATGGCGCCGCGAAGGAGAGAACGGCGGTCCATTTTGTGAGCAGAGTTGATTTCTGGCATGAGTCTCCTGTTATTAGACATGAATTGCAGTGGCGGCGGGGAAGGAACGTGTAAAGTGACGGATACGATGCTTGAGCGATGGAGCACTGTCCCGGATGAAGACGACCTGCGGCGGAATTACCCGCCCGTACTGGAGCGGGCGCAGTTGAAGACGTTGGACAGGCTGGACGAGCACTGCCGGCGGTTCATCGGCCTGTCACCGTTCGTTTGCGTTGGGACGAGCGGAGCGGGCGGGCACGACGTCACGCCGCGCGGGGACGGGCCGGGGTTCGTGCACGTGCTGGATCAGCGAACTTTGGCACTGCCTGACTGGCCGGGGAACAACCGGCTGGACTCGCTGACGAATCTATTGGAGGACCCGCGGATCGGGCTTCTTTTCCTGATTCCCGGAGTCGATGAGACCCTGCGCGTGAACGGGGAGGCGCGGATCAGTTTCGATGCGGCCCTGCTGCAACGTTGGGACGCGAATGGAAAGCAGCCGCGGTCGGCGCTCGTGATTGCAGTACGGGAAGCGTATCTGCATTGCGGGAAGGCGTTGATCCGATCGCGGCTGTGGGACCCGGCGAGCCGTGTGGACCGCGCGGCCCTCCCGTCGTACGGGCGGATGTTGAAGGACCAGGTGTGCGTGGCCGACACGGCGGAGGAGATTGAGGCATCGGTGGCCGACGGCTACCGGAACAAGCTCTACTGACCGGTGCGGTAGAATAAAGGGGAAAAGAGAGTCGGGGCGTAGCGCAGCCCGGTAGCGCACCTGCCTTGGGCGCAGGGGGTCGGGGGTTCAAATCCCTCCGCCCCGACCAATCTCCACCGGGTGCAGACCCGGCCCCGCGGCCCCCGTGAAGCGGCCACCGTCGCGGCTCCATGGCTCGGCGGAATGGGTGGTCATGCGAACTGTTTCGGAGGATTCGAACGGGATGTTTTCGACACCTGAGGCGCGCGAATTGGTGCGCTACCTGGGCCTGAAGCTCGCGGCGATGGGGCAGCCGCTCGATTCCAGCGTGATCCACGACGAATTCGTGGACGTTGCCCGTCCGCTGCTGCGGAACTATGAGAACAAGGAACGCCTGCTGAAAGGCTATCTGTGCCCCGCCGACGCGCGGATCCAGGCGTTTCTGGATGAATACCTGCTGGGCGTAGACGACGGCGCGGCCCGGCTACCGGAGCGGACGCTGGTCCTGGACCGGCCGGGGTTGGCGCGCATCCTCTCGCTACCGGTGAATGGCGCGAGTTTTCAATCGCCTTATCTGCGCTCCTACCGTTTGGCGCAGGGAGTGCTACACAACCCTGTGAGCGACCGCCGCACGACAAAGGGCGTCTTCCACATCGTGGAGGGTGGGTTCCCGATTCCAGCCGACAAGAAGGCGGTGCCGAAGGTGGCTTTCGCGCGCCTGCTGCAGATGGCGATGACTCCGCCGGCCGACGCGTTGACGCTGCCGTTCACCGCAGGGCAGCCGCGCGGAGCGCAGTTGTTCGTCTCCCTGCTTTTGCGCCCGGTTGTCTGTCCGGAGGCGGGCGGCGACCCGGCCAAGTCAATGGAAATCCGCTTCTTCGCGCCGGGCAGTCTGGTGAGCAATCTGGATTTTGTAGAGTCGATTTTCGGCAATGGCGGGGATCCGCAGTTGCCGGAGAACGATGCCGGGCTCGACGTGATGCACTGGACCGGCCACACCGGCTGCGTCATCCTGGCGCCTCATCTTGTGGGGATGCGCAAGGTGGATCTCGGCCTGCCGCACAAGTCCGAGGCGACGCCGCGGCAGCAGCGCGACGGCATGTGCTGGGAGCGCGAGGACGAAGTTTACAACGACGGCGGCGCCTTCAAGATCTGTTGCCGGGACCATCGCGGGGTTGTGGTGACGGTGATTGCGGACAACTATTACGGCTACTGCAAGAAGGAAGTGAAGACGCAGATCAGCTTTGCGGCCAACCTGTATGGCATGAGCGAGGAGGAGCACGCCGGCGGCGCGATCGCATTCGCCACCTACATCCTCGGCCAGGAGTTTCATGCCGATCAGGTCGTCAGCCTGCGCAAGGGTAAGTTCGCCGAGGCCATGGAACTGCTTGCCGGGCGCGTGCGGGAAATGCCGGAGGGCTACGCCGTCGATAGCCGATACTCCAACGTCTTCTATGTGCCGGAAACTTCGATTTTCCGGCTGCGAACTGGCTTCGTGACATGGGAGAAGGACGGCGCCGAACAGCGGTTGACGCTCCGTCCCGGGGCCTGCTACGTACTGCCATCCGGCTTCCGCGTCTCCATGGAAAAACAGCTTTCCGGGAAAGCGTGGCGTCTGGTTGGGACTCGGCCGCGCGGCACGCTCTGCCACAAGCCGTGTACCGTCTCCGGCGGAGGAAAGTCGGAGATATCCAAGCCGCTTTCGAGTGTTCTGTTGCGCGGGCCGGTAATCGTTCGAGACTACCATCAGGACATGGACGAGGTGGCAAGCATCCTCCAGATGGACTTCTCCGGCATCTACCGCGACCGGCCGCCCGATGCGCGCAGCCGCCGGCCGATCCTAAGCCAGGAGCGGTCCCTCGGCTCGGTGATTCAGCTGCTGACGCCCTCTGCTGACTATAGCGACGCCTACAACGGCTGGCTCCGCGGCCTTCACCCGACGACGCGTCAGCTTGTTTTCACCGTGAAGCGATACTACCGGCCGGAGTGGGGTGACAACTGGCGGGAACACTTCACGGTGGACCGCATCAACGGCGCCCTGGGGCACGAGTTGAAATTCGAGCATGAGCCGCTGGTGAGCAACTACCTGCGCGTGGGCTACGACGCCGGCGGGGCGTGGCGGATCTACAAGCTGCGGCCGGATTTTTACCCGGCGGAAAAGGTGCAGGTGGAGGACGACATTACGGCCTCCGTGGTGCTGCCCCGGGAGCGCGTTGAGGGGTTGGACAAGGAGTGCGCCAACCCAAGCGTGAAGCTGGTGTGGAACTGCGAGACGCGCCTCTTCCAGCGGCCCGATGACGCCATCCACCGCGGCGCCGACTGGCAAGCCGAGGCCGATATGGCCACGTCCGGCACGTTCCTTTCCAACTATGAGCCGTTGACCCCGGCGCAGGCCGCCGCCATGGTGGACCACGTGACCGAGATGGACCGCTTCACGCCGCCGATGAAGACGTTGTTGGAAGATTTCGTCAAGCGCCACGCCGGGTCCGGCGAAGAGGCGTATGTCGTTTCCTCGGCGAATCCGCGTCTGGTGAACGGCAAGCCGACATTGAACCCGCGCTACCTGCAACTGCGTCCGGACCTGGCCGCGCCGCGAGACCGGCACCTGGCGGAGATTGCCGCGCGCCTGGAGCGCCAGCTTCCCGCCGACAGCCCCGTGCCGTTTCCCGTGAACGCCGTGCTCGCCGGACGGCGCAACAATCCGCCCGACCCCGCCATCGGCCTTCCCGCGCTGGCCGTCTACGGTCCCATCCACTACCAGGAACTGCCGGAACTCTTCATGGAATTCGTCTCCAGCCTGACAGGCAAGTCCCCAGCAACGACGGGTTTCGGCAGCGAAGGGGCTTTGACCAAGGGGCCGTTCAACGCCCTGGCGCCCGTGGTGGATCTGAACAATGCGCTCGTGGCGGCAATCCTCACGGAGTATGGCGGCTTCACGACTTCGGCGGGATGCATCGGGCCGAACGCGCGAGTGGACCATGATGTCAGTCTGCTGGTACCGGAAATCTGGTGCCGTATGCGATCGGCCGAACGCGAGCCTGCCTACATGATCGCCAACGGTTTTCTGGAGAAGGTGAACGACTACGAGCGCAACGGGCGAACGGTGCAGGCCAGCCGCTTGGGCTACCGGATCACGCCGCTGTTCGTCGATCGCTTCCTGGGCCGCATTTTCGAAGTGCCTGGGGCGGTGTTCCCCGAAGAGTTGCTGCGCCCTGAGTTGCAGGATCAGGACGTGTTCGCCGAAGGGATCGACGCCATCGTGGAATCCCATCGCCGAGTCGCCATGCACTATTTCGAAGACCGTAGCGTGGAGATGGCATGTCCGCCCTTGAAGACCTTGTTGCACATTATGGCCTATGGCAACCATGACGGCGTGACCGTGGAGGACGCAGCCTTCCGCCGGCAGTTCACCCGCGACTCGTTGCTCGCCAGTGACTGGTATCGGGAACGGCTGCAGGCGAAGCAGGACATCGATCGGGCGTTGTGGCGGAGGCACGTCGCTTCCCTGGACGCTTTTGCGCAGGAGGGCGGCGGAGGCATTGACACGCAGGAACGGCTGGCGGAGGCACGCCGGCAACTGGCCCGGGTCAGCGCGCCGGAATACCTGCAGGAACTGGTGGGAACGATCGGAGCAGATCCCTCACACCGGCGCTGATCAGGCCAATATCTCCTTCACTACGCGGCCGTGAACATCGGTCAGCCGGAACTGCCGTCCCTGGAAACGGAACGTCAACTTCTGGTGGTCGATGCCGAGCAGGTGCAGAATGGTGGCCTGCAGGTCGTGCACGTGGACGCCGCCTTCGGCGACGTTGAAGCCGAATTCGTCGGAGGCCCCATGCACGTGGCCGGGCTTCACGCCGCCGCCGGCCATCCACATGGAAAACACCCGGCCGTGGTGATCCCGGCCGTAGCTGTCCGGCTTCACTGGGCCCTGCCCATATGGAGTACGGCCGAATTCCCCGCCCCAGATGACGAGGGTGTCATCGAGCAGGCCCCGCTGCTTCAGGTCCTGCACCAGCGCTGCCGATGGCTGGTCGATGTCCTTGGCAAGCGAGGGCATTTTGTCGGTCAGTCCGCCGTGGTGATCCCACCCGCGATGGTAGAGCTGAATGAAGCGCACGTCGCGTTCGGCCAGGCGGCGGGCCAGCAGGCAGTTGGCCGCGAAGGTGCCCGGTTTGCGGGCGGCCTCACCGTAGAGGTTAAAGATGTGGTCGGGCTCCTTCGAAGTGTCGGCGAGTTCCGGCACGCTGGTTTGCATCCGGAACGCCATCTCATACTGCGCGATGCGGGTTTCGATCTCCGGATCGCCCGCCTGTTCGTGGAGGTGCCGGTTTAGCGCGGCAAGACCGTCGAGTTGGAGGCGTCGTTGTTCGCGGGAGACGTTCGCGGGGTTGGAGAGATGGAGCACCGGGTCCACACCGGCGCGGAACTGAACGCCCTGGTGGCGGCTGGGCAGGAAACCCGCGCCCCACAGCCGGGCCAGCAGCCCCTGGTCCGGCTGGCCGTTGGAGGGCAGGGAGTTCAGGACCACGAAGGCCGGTAGATTCGCATTGGCGCTGCCCAGGCCATAGTCGACCCAGGCGCCCATGCTGGGGCGTCCGGGAAGCTGGCTGCCGGTCTGGAGGAACGTGATGGCGGGGTCGTGATTGATGGCCTCGGTGTGAAGCGCGTTCAGGACGCAGATGTCGTCGACGACCTTGGCGGTATGGGGTAGCAGATCGCTTAACCAGCGGCCGCATTTGCCGTGCTGGCGGAAGCCGTACATGGAGGGGACGATCGGGAAGCGGTCCTGATGAGCCACCATGCCGGTGATGCGCTGGGTGCCGAAGATCGAGGGTGGGATGTCCTGATCGAAGCGGTCCTTGATCGCCGGCTTCCAGTCGAGAAGGTCGAGGTGGGAGGGGCCGCCTGATTGGAAAAGATAGATGACGCGCTTTGCGCGGGGGGCAAAGCTGGGAAAAGCGGGCGCGGCGGAAAGCGTATGGAGAGCGGCGGCGCCAAGGCCGCCGGCGGTGCGGAGCAGAAGATTCCGGCGGGAGAACATCGTACTGGGTCAGCCTTTCGTGACGGTCTCGTCGAGGTTGAGAATCATGGCGGCGACAGCTGAGTAGGCATCGAGTTCGTTGCCGTTATAGCTGCCGAGCAGGGCACTGAGTGAGCGGCGGAGAATTTCGAGTTCCGTCTGATCGGGTACACGGCCGGTGGCGAGACGGTGGGCGAGGGTGAGGCGGGCATCGGTGGTGGCGGCTTCGCGGAGCATTCGCTCGGCGAGTTTGCGGGCGGCTTCGACGTAGATCGGGTCATTCAGAAGGGTGAGCGCCTGCAGCGGCGTGTTGGTGACGGAGCGGCGGACAATGCAGAATTCGCGATCGGGCGCATCAAACACCGTCATTGCCGGATGCGGTACGGTCCGCTTCCAGAAGGTATAGAGGCTGCGGCGGTGCCGGTCGTCGCCTGTGCTCTCGGTGTAGGCGGTGCCGGGGTAGTCCGCCGCGACGACGATTCCGTTGTAAAGCCCCGGGGGTTGCGCGGGGAAGACGCTGGGGCCGCCAATGCGGTGCTTCAGCAGGCCGGCCACCTGCAGCGCCTGATCCCGGATGACCTCGGCTGGAAGCCGGAAGCGCGGGCCTCGGGAGAGGAGACGATTCTCCGGGTCCTTGGCAATGAGAGACGGCGGGGCGGAGGAGTCCTGGCGGTAGGTCTGCGAAAGAACGATCAGCCTGTAAAGGCGCTTGACATTCCAGCCGGAGTCGATAAACCCGCGGGCGAGCCAGTCGAGAAGCTCGGGGTGCGTTGGAGACTCGCCCTGCACACCGAAATTCTCGCTGGTCCGGACCAGGCCGTGGCCGAACAGATGCTGCCAGAAGCGATTGACGACGACGCGGGCGGTGAGCGGATGGTCCGGCTTGGTGAGCCACTGGGCGAGTCCGAGCCGGTTGCGCGGGGCACCGGCCGGCCAGGCGCCCAGGATCTCCTCCGGCACGCCGGGCTCCACCTTCTCCCCAGGCATATTGTACGCGCCGCGAAGCAGGACATGGGTTTCACGGGGCGTGGACAGCTCCTCCATCACCATGGCCGTCGGCAGTTCCCGCTTCCGTTTCAGATAATCGGCGCGCAGGGCCTCCAAAGAATCGAGAGCGGGAGAGGTGATCCGCAGCGCGGCCCGGATCTCATCGGGCGCCAGTGCCCGTGGCCAGCCGCGCAGATCGGCAAACCGGCCCTGGAGACGAGGGCTTTCCGGCCCGTTGTCCCAGCCGATGCGGAAGCGTGTCTGCGACGGCCGGTCTGACTTTGCGTCCGGCATCGGCGCGCCGTCGTTGATTACCTTCGTCTCCAACTCCCTGCCATCGGCAAAGAAGCGGACCCAGGAGGCCTGCACGCGATTGGCCCCTGCGGGAGCGCCTTCATAGACCATCGCGATATGGCGCCACGCGGCCGGGCCCAGGCGCGCGCCCACCGACTGGACACGGGCCGCGTAAGAGGGGAAGCGCTGGCCGAAGCGGAACTCCAATTCGCCGTTCACAATCCGCAACTCGACGCCAGCGCCGTAGGTGGTAGCGGCCGGATTGCGGTTGAACTCCATTGCCGAAAGCAGGGCGACATCCCGATCGGCTTCCGCCGGGCGAAGCCATGCGGCGAACGAGAATGCGCCGCGCTTGGTGACAGGAAAGACCTCGGCCACCGGCTTCGCGGCGCTGATAAGTTCACATGCGCTGCCGGAGACCCCGGGTACGGCGCGCAGCCCGGCGGACGGGTTTTCGCAATCAATGGCCAGCGTCGCACCTTCAGGGGCGGGGCCGGGTTGTGGTGCGGGAGTATTCGACGCGGCTTTCGCCAGCCGCGCGATGCGCTGCTCGAAATCCCGGAGTTCGCGCTGCTGGGCCCGCGTCGGCGCCTGGATCATCGGCACGGCGTTAAAGACGCGGCCGTCCTCGCCCACTTCGGCAACGTTGTTGAAGAAGGCGAAAAACCGGTAGTGATCCCGCTGGGAGATGGGGTCGTACTTGTGGTCGTGGCAGCGGGCGCACTCAAGCGTCAGGCCGAGCCAGGACATGCCGAGCGTGCGGACGCGATCGGCAACGTACTCCACCCGGTACTCTTCTTCGATGATGCCGCCCTCGGAGTTGATCACATGGTTGCGGCCGTAGCCGGTGGCGATACGCTGCTCCAGCGTCGGGTTGGGCAACAGGTCGCCGGCGAGTTGCTCGGTCAGGAACCGGTCATACGGCTTGTTGTTGTTGAACGCCTCAATCACCCAGTCGCGCCAGCGCCACATCTCGCGGGAAGAGTCGTTGTTGAAGCCGTGTGTATCGGCGTAGCGCGCGACGTCGAGCCAGTCCATCGCCATGCGCTCGCCGAAGTGCGGTGAGGCGAGAAGCCTGTCGACAGCCGCCTCGTAGGCACGCTCGCCCTTCGCGGACGCCTTCTGGAAAGAGTCGATTTCATCCGGTGTTGGCGGCAGGCCGGTGAGGTCAAGCGAGACACGGCGCAGCCACGCGGCGGGAGTGGCCGCCGGGCGGGGCTGCAACCCCTCGGCCTGCAGGCGGGTCCGCACGAAGTGATCAACCGGATGGGTGCCGGCGGGCACAGCCGGACGGACCGGTGTAGCGAAAGCCCAGTGCTTTGCATAGGGCGCCCCGGCGCTGATCCAGGCGCGAAGCGTCTCAATCTGCGCGGCCGTCAGGCTGCGGTTGGAGTGCGCCGGAGGCATCTTCAGCGCAGGCTTATCGGTGGTGATACGGGCGGCAACCTTCGCCAGGGCAGTCGGTCCGGGAGAGACGTCCAGGCGCAAATTCGCCATGCGGTTGCTGCCGTCCTGGCCGTGGCAGTGAAAGCAGTTCTCCGCCAGGATGGGGCGGACATCGCGGCCGAAGTCGATGCGTGTCTGTGCCGGGGCGGCGGATACCAGGAGCGCCGCGCAGAGGAGGAGTCGCCAGTTCATGCTTACGCTCTTCAGCGTAGCGAACCCTGCCCCCTAGTGGCTCAACTCCCAGCGTGCGATGGACTCCAGATGCACCTCGTCGGGCCCATCCGCCAGGCGCAGCGTACGGGAGTTGGCCCACATGGCGGCGAGTTCGAAATCGTCGGAGACGCCGGCGCCACCGTGCGCCTGTATGGCGCGGTCCAGCACCTGAAGGGCGACGTTCGGCGCGATCACTTTGATCATCGCGATCTCCGTTCGCGCCGCCTTGTTGCCGGCCGTGTCCATCATGTACGCGGCCTTCAACACGAGCAGCCGGGCCTGCTCGATTTCAATGCGCGACTGCGCGATGGCAGCGCGCAGCGAGCCCATCTCGGCAAGCGGCTTGCCGAACGCAACGCGGCTCTTCGCACGGCGGCACATCATCTCGAGAGCGCGTTCAGCCGCGCCGATCAGTCGCATGCAATGGTGAATTCGGCCGGGCCCCAAACGCCCCTGGGCAATCTCAAACCCGCGGCCTTCGCCCAGCAACAGGTAGGACACAGGTACGCGAACGTTGGTGAAACTGAGTTCGCCATGGCCGTGCGGTGCGTGGTCATAGCCGAAGACGGTGAGCATCCGCTCCACCCGGACGCCAGGCGTGTCCATAGGGACGAGAATCATCGACTGCTGTTTGTGGCGCGGCGCGGTGGGATCCGTCTTGCCCATGAAAATCGCCACTTTGCAGCGTGGGTCCCCGGCGCCGGAGGTCCACCACTTGCGTCCATTCAGAACATACTCGTCTCCGTCACGGAGGATGGATGCCTCGATGTTCGTCGCATCGGAGGAGGCCACGGCCGGCTCGGTCATCGCAAAGCAGGAGCGGATCTCACCGTCGAGCAGCGGACGCAGCCAGCGCGCCTTCTGCTCCTCCGTTCCGTACCGTGCCAGCACTTCCATGTTGCCCGTGTCGGGCGCGGAACAGTTGAACACTTCGGGGGCGAAGGTGACGCGGCCCATGATCTCGCACAACGGCGCGTACTCCAGGTTCGTCAGTCCGGCCCCATCGGCGCTATCCGGCAGGAACAGGTTCCACAGCCCCTCGGCCCGCGCCCGTGCCTTCAGCGATTCGACGACCGGCACCGGTTGCCAGCGGTCCTGCGCGATCTGTTCGTAGTAGAGCCGCTCGTTCGGGTACACGTGGGCATCCAGGAACTCCTGCAGGCGTTCCTGCCATTCGCGGACGCGGGGGGAGAATGCGAAGTCCATCATTACTGCCCGGTGAAATTCGGCGCACGCTTCTCCACGAAATGCGCCACCCCCTCCCGGAAGTCCTCCGATTGCAGGCTTTCACGCATGGCGTGTTCGGAGGCAACCGTGGCCTCTTCCAAAGTCTGAAGCATGGCATTATAAACCTGCTGTTTGATGACGGTCATCGAGCGCGGGGACACGCAATGGGCGAGGTCGCGGGCATAGGCGCGGACCTCTTCCGCGAACGCATCGGCGGGGATCACGCGGTTGGCAAGGCCGATGCGGGCGGCCTCCGCGGCATCGATCAGACGGGCCGACAACAGCAGGTCCAAAGCATGGGCGTGGCCGATGAGCCGCGGCAGCATCCAGGCCATGCCGTATTCGGCGATGAGTCCGCGCCGGGCAAAGGCGGTGCCGAATTTTGCTTCGGATGAGGCAAACCGGATATCGCAATACAGGCTGATGATGAGGCCGAGGCCGACGGCGTGGCCGTTAATGGCGGCGATAACAGGCTTTGAGAGGGAAGGGAAGTAGGAGTACTTGCGTTGGAAGTCCGGCCGCACTCCCGCCCGCTGCGCCTGGGGCGCATGGTGGCCCAGGGCCTGATCGACACCGGCTGAATACTGCCCGGCAGCAAGATCCTGCAGCAGGGACATATCGGCGCCCGCGCAAAAGCCCCGGCCCGCGCCGGTGAGGACAATGACGCGGGTCTCCGGATCAGCCTCGGCGGCGGCGATGGCGGCGCGGACCTCCTGATCCATCTGTGCGGTCCATGCGTTCAGCTTCTCCGGACGATTCAGCGTGATGGTGGCCACGCGGTCCGACCGTTCAAAGAGAATCTGCTGGTAACTCATCGATGTGTCCTCCATTCAGGACGCGGCAGGTGTGGAACTTCGTTCATGCTGAACAGGCGGACCTGCCCTGCACGGACACGAAGAACCGTGATGGAAGCATTATGCAGCACGCCGGCAATGCGGAGCACGCGAGTATCGTGAATATCCAGCGCCCGCCCGGCCCAGATGGCCGCCGGTGTGGCCGAGGTGAAAATGGCGATGTTGCAGTCTGACTCCTCCGGAATAGCCGCCGAAGTAACCCGCTGCCGAAACGCCGACCACGACTCCCCGTCGTAGGGAAACTGCTCGTGCAGCCACGCCTCGATGATCTTCACGTCACAGGAAGTCCAGCGGCGATGGATTTCTCCCCCATGATCCGCCGCCTGACGGCGCAAGTCCTCGAACTCCCGCCGGAACTCCGGATCTGCCGCCGCCAACTGCGGCGCCATGGCGCGGACCACATGGTCAAGGTCGAACTCCCGCCATGCGTCGTGAACTTCCGCATCGGGAAAGCCCCGTCCCGCGGCGGCGTAGGCATCGGCGACGGCCGCGCCCGTCTGCCGCTGCCGTTCCAGCCCCCCGCTGTAGGCAGCCGAAAACTCGATGCCCTGCGCGGCCAGGTGCTCCCCCAGTAGTCGGGCCTGCATCCGGCCGAGATCGGAAAGAGTGTCGTAGTGGTGCCGGGTGCCGGCTTGTCCGTGACGAATCAGATAGAGATTGCTCATGCGTGGACGCGGGCCAGTTGCGCGGCGAGATCTGCGAGCGCGGTTGCCCGCGCATTGAAGTCGCGAAACCGTTCGTCGCGGGTCTGACCCCCATGAAATCGATGGTAAATCTGTTGGACAATGACGGCGAGTTTGAACACGCCCAACACTTCGTAGTAGGCAATATTGGCCACGTCCCGGCCGGTCCGAAACGCGTAGCGCGCGATGCATTCTTCGCGCGAGAACCAGCCTGGCTCCAGCGTCAGCGCCGGAATGCCGGCCGCGCGAACGCCGGGCCGGTTCGCCCAGGTCCAATAGCAGAGCGCAAGGCCCAGATCCGCCAGCGGGTCGCCGATCGCCGCCATCTCCCAATCCAGCACCGCCGCGACGCCCGCCGAGGAGAGCAGAAGGTTGTCCAGCTTGAAGTCGTTGTGCACAACGGCGGGCGGCCCGCTCTGCGGCAGGTGGCGCGCCAGCCAGCCGATAACCTCTTCCATCCGCGGAACATCGTCGGTGGCGGCACGGCGCCATCGCTCTGTCCATCCCGCCACCTGACGGGCCAGGAAGCCATCGGGCCTGCCGAGTTTGTCGAGACCCGTGGAGGCAAGGGGGATGGAGTGCAGGCGGGCAAGGCAGTCGATGAAGAGTTCGCTGATCTCCCGCGGGCTGAGCGCCAGTTCCACCGGAACGTGCTCCCGCAGCACCCACCCGCGCCGCCGCTCCATCAAAAAAAATGTCGCGCCGATCACGGCGGCATCCTCGCAAAGTCTATCAACGCGCGGCGCCTCCGGGAAATGCGGGTGGAGCGCGGCCAGAAATCGATACTCGCGCGCCATGTCGTGCGCCTTCGGCGCAACCGGACCCAGCGGGCCGCGGCGCAGGACCCACTCCCGGTCCGGAGCGCGCAGCAGGTAGGTAAGATTCGAGTGCCCACCGGGGAACTGCTCCACCTCGACGGTCACGCCGAGATAGGCGGATAGCGCCCCAGCATTCAGCTCCTCGCCGGGCCGGACAGCGCCTGTGTCGCTCTGCACGTTTCTATTTTCTCCGGGGTAGTTGATCGCGGAACTTGGGCACCAGAACCTCCTGCGTGAAACGATCATGACGGCGCAGCGCCTCCATCGCCTCCGGCATCCGCATCCGCTTGACGATCGAGCGAAGTTGCGACTCGCCCTCCGTGCCCCATGCCGCGCGTTCCGCCTCTGTGGTGGGAAGGTCTCGATCCGCCGATCCATGCGCCATCACGTCCGCAACCCACGAACCAAGCGTCAGCGAGCCCGAAAAACCAAGCTTGCCGAGGGTCGCCAGCCCCTCATTCGGAGGAATCGGTGCGGCGGCATGGGACTCCTTTTCGCCATAGTCGCCCCGCAGCGGAAGATCCTCAATCCGGCCCGCCATCGAGAACGCGCCATACAGCGTGCGGCTGCGCTCGGCTGCCGTCAGGTTCAGGCGCGGCAGATAGGTGTCCATGTTGATATACAGGATCGGCACATGAGTCTCCTCGAAAAACTCGCGCACCAGCGTACCTACCGTGAGGGGTGCCGGGCCGTGGCTGGCCGAAAGGTAAACCTGTCGCCGGAAGCCCTGCCGCAGAAGGGAGTGCGCCAGGTCCTTGAGAAAAGCGGTGCCCGCCTGCGGAGTGGTGTAGATCGACGACGGCGCGATCGAGGTGGTCCCGGGATAGGACCACATGAGCCCGGGCACGTAGACGCCTCCGGTCTCCTCCGCCATGGCCATCGCGTACGCCAGCGGCCAAATGTAGTCGCGATTGCTCGGCTGAACGCCGTTGGTCTCCACGGCGCCTACCGGGATAAAAACAATATCGGTTTGCTTCAGAACCTCGGCCACCTGGACCTGGCTCAAACGTGTCAGGTCGCGTGTATGATGCTTGCGGACCTGCGCGAAAAGGGGTGTGAATAGGAGGGACAAAGCGATTAGGAGGTGCGGCATGGGTGCTCAATATGATATGCAATTGCAAGGACTGGAGAAATCAGAATGCGTCTGCCGTTGGGGGACGCCCGCCTCGCCTTGTTGCTGTGCGCGCTGCCGCGGGCCGGGCAGCGGGCCCCGCTGTTCAAGGATGAGATCCTCCCCGTGCTGGAGAAAAGCTGCACGAAGTGTCACAGCCCGCAGCAGAAGATGGGCGGCCTGGATCTGACTACCTTCGCCGGCATGATGGCCGGCGGTGGCAGCGGCCCTGTGATTGCCCCGGGCAATCCGGCTCGCAGCCTGCTGTGGATCATGATCGAGTCCAACAAAATGCCCATGGGCGGAGCACTGACCGCCGCGCAGAAACAGTTGATCCGCGCCTATATCGAGCAGGGACGGTTCCCTGCCACCGAGTCCGATGCCGAGCGCGCCGCGAAAGAGGAAAAGCGCATCACGCCGGAGGCCAGGCAGTGGTGGTCCTTCCGCCGCCCGGAGAAGGCGGCGCCCCCAAAGGTCAAAAATACCGCGCAGGTGCGAACGCCGATCGACGCCTTCATCCTCTCGAAGCTGGAGGAAAAGGGTTGGAAACTGCAACCGCAGGCCGATCGCGTTGCTCTCCTCCGCCGCGCCTTCTTCGGCCTCACCGGTCTGGCACCGACGCCCGCTGAGGCTCGGCAGTTCCTCGATGACCCCTCCACTGATGCCTACGAGAAGTTGATTGATCGCCTCCTCGCCTCCCCTCACTATGGCGAACATTGGGGCCGGCACTGGCTCGACATCGCCGGCTACTCCGACACTCGCGGCGATGCCGGCGACTCCGAGCGTGAAGTCTCCTGGAAGTACCGCGACTACGTCATCCAGGCCTTTAACAAGAACAAGCCGATCGACCAGTTCATTCTGGAACAGGTGGCCGGCGATCAACTCGTCAACTACAAGCACAACGCCATTCCGACGCCCGAGCAGATTGAACCCATCACCGCCACCGGCTTCCTGCGTACCACCGCCGACATTACTGATAACCAGACCATCTATGAAGTCGACAAGTACTTCGATGCCCTGCAGAAGGCCATGGAGACCAGTGTCAGTTCGCTGCTGGGCCTGTCGATTGGCTGTGCGCGGTGCCACGACCATAAGTTCGACCCCATTCTGCAGCGCGACTATTACAAGTTGACAGCGATCTACCAGGCCGTCTGGGACCCGGAAAACTGGCTGGCCGGCAGCCTGAACTTTGGTCCCTGGCCCAGCCGCATGGTGCTCGACATGGCGCCCGACAAACGGGAGGCGTGGATCAGGGACGTCACCAGCAACGACGCCAAGGCCATCCGCCGTCTCGACGACCTCCTGGAGGCCACCTACCAGCGGTTCCGCGCGGAATTGAAGGCCGGCCGTGATATGTCGCCAGAGCGGCGCGCACAGGTCCGCCAGGCGATCGAGAACGACCCGGACCTGGAAGTGGACCGCAATGCCGTGAAGGACTTCATCACGGACCGTGAGTTGGACGAACGATTCCCGGAGTTCGCAACCTGGAAAGCGGAGATTGCCACGAAGAAGGCGAACCGCCGGAAGAAGGTCTCTCCGGTGGATCCGAACTTCATTGAAGCGGCGTGGGACGTGTCAAAGACGCCATCGCCGACGTACATCCTGCAGCGCGGCAACTACCTCGCGCCCGGTGCTGAAGTGAAGCCGGGGCTGCCCGTGGTGCTCGATAATCCAACCAGTCCGCTCGCTTTCCCGGACCCCGCCGCCCATCCGGAATGGCACCACACAGGCCGTCGCCTGACGCTGGCCAAGTGGATGGTGTCCCGTGACAATCCTCTGGTTGCGCGCGTATTCGTGAATCGGGTCTGGCAGTTCCACTTCGGCGAGGGCCTCGTCCGCTCCGTCGACGACTTCGGAAGGCAGGGTGACCAGCCAACCCATCCCGAACTGCTCGACTACCTTGCCGTCACCTTCCAGGAAAAGGGCTGGGATTTGAAGTGGTTGACCAAAAAGATCATGATGTCCCAGGTCTACCTCCAGTCTTCGGCGGAGATTGCCGAATGCCTGGCTAAGGACCCCTCGGCAAAACTACTGTGGCGCAAGCCGCCGCTGCGGCTGGAAGCGGAGACCATTCGGGACTCCATGCTGCGCGTCAGCGGTCTGCTCAACACGAAGATGTTCGGCCGTCAGGAGCCCTTGAAGCGCGGCGCGGACGGGCAGTGGGTGGAAGATGACGGCAAGGGCAATCCGAACCGCCGCAGCCTCTACATGCAGCAGTCGCGGACGCGGCCCATCGCCTTCCTCCACGCCTTCGACGCCCCGACGATGACCGCCGACAACCAGACCCAACGCTTCCGTTCCGCACTGCCTTCTCAGTCCCTCGCATTGTTGAATAATCCCCTGCTCCTGCGCACCACGAAGGCCTTCGCTGAACAGGTGCTGGAGCAGAGCCGGGGGAATGTGGACGAAGCCCTGCGGCAGGCTGTCACCGCCGCCTACACCCGCCCCCCCACGGCGCGGGAACTTGCGATTGGTAAGAGCGCGGTGGAAGCCGGGCCCGACGCCAGGGAAGGTCTGCGGCTGTTCCTGCAGGCCATCTTCGGCGCCAACGATTTTCTGTACAGTTACTGAAGGGAAACTCCGCGATGAAACGATTCCTATCCCGTCGACAGGCCCTGCAGGAAGCCGCTCTCGGCTTCGGCTCGCTGGCGCTGCACTCGCTGATGGCCGCGGAACCGAAGTTCTATGACTTACGGCCCAAGCAGCCGCACTTTGCTCCAAAGGCGAAGAATGTCATCTTCATCTACATCGGCGGCGGGCCCAGCACCATCGACATGTTCGACCCCAAACCCGTGCTGCGGAAGTTCGACGGCAAACCCGCGCCCTTTGAAATCAAGGGCCGCGCGCTGAACGGCTCGCAGCAGGTGATGGCGAGCCCGTGGGAGTTCACCCGCTGCGGCCAGAGCGGACGGGAGATATCCAACCTCCTCCCGCACTTTCAGAAGGTGGTCGATAAGGTGAGCTTCGTCCGCTCGATGCAGACCGACGCCGTGAACCACGCCCCGGCGCAGATCCTCATGAACACCGGCTCGCAGCAGTTCGGCCGGCCGAGCTTCGGAGCCTGGACGCTCTACGGCCTCGGCAGCGAGGCGGCCGAC
>CAZWDD010000049.1:0-9496 GCA_964632345.1 uncultured Solibacteraceae bacterium
CGAAGAAAGCCATCCGGAGAAGCAGCTAACTCCTCAAGATCCGCGGCCGGTTGCGCGGTCGGGAGTTGCTGCTTTAGGTACGGCGCGGTGTTCCAGATGAGGTCCAGAAGGCCGGCGGGAGAGATGTAGTGGTCCCAGACAACGGGTTGCGGCGTATCTTCCAACTCTTAAGCGTAACAACGGAGCTCGAAAACGCGCACCGAGTCGCTGCCATTGGTAGCCGTAGCGTTGACGCGAACGGCTGCCACTTCCGCGGCGGGCCAACGGTGCCGCCGCAAGCGTTGATGATTGCCCGTCACCTTCTCCACCGCATGCCAGGCGGAGGAACCCGGCTTCTGCACCTCAACGGTGTAGTCGCGAACAGTCTCCGGCTGCGCGGCGCGAACGATCCCGCGATTGATTGTGTCCGAGGACGTCAGCGTCAGTTCGCGCTGGAAGCCCGAGTCAAACGTGATCTGCAGTTCGCTCAGCCGCTGCGGACGATCCCAGCGCAACTCGACCCACGTTCCGGCGCTGTTCAGCGGCGCCTCCCAATGGTGCATGCCCTGCCCGGGGATGTCGCGCGGAATTCCATCGAGTACCAGCGCGGCCTTCGCGTCGCCGATCTCGGCCGAGGCGCTTGCCTTCGCATTGCGGGCGAGGTCGGCGGGGTCCTGATTGCGGAGATTCTTGATGGACTGGTCGTCACGCAGCAACCGCTGCTGCAGCGCCGATACCAGCTTGGGCTCCGAGGCCAGTTGACGGGGGCTGACGCCGCGCTCCAGGCACATGGCCGCCGCCGTGCCAGCCGCCTGCCCACCGACGGCGCAGGTGGCCATCACGCGCGTGGAGGTGAAGGCCACGTGGCTGGCGCTGATATTGCGGCCGGCCATCATCAGGTTGCCGATGTTGCGGCTGTAGAAGGAGCGGAGCGGAATGTTGAACACCTCCGGCGTGCGGATCTGCACGGCGGGGGGAAGGTCGGCACGGTCAAAGCCGCCGGGCGGATGATCGTCCATCGGCCAGCCGCCGATCGCCACGGCATCGGCGAAATCGCCCTTCAGCAGTTCGCCCTGCGTCAAAATATGATCGCCCACGAGCCGGCGGCTGCCGCGCTTGCCCGGCATGAACCCCACCCAATCCATGGCCCAGTTGGCCGAGGAGGTATGGTCGCCCGAGTTCTTGATGTAGTCCCACACGCCCATGACGATCGACAGCAACTCAAACCGGATCCGCTCGTTATCACGAATGGTGCTGATGCTGCCGCCCCACTCGATCCACCAGTAGCCGTACTCCCAACTGTTCACCTTCCGCAGCTTCAACGTATCGGCCGTCACTTTGCGCGCCCACTTCGGCGGCTTGAATGGCATCGGCCGCTGGTAGAGTCGCGACGTAAAGAGAATGGACGAGCCGAGCGTCTCCTCGTCGGCTTTCTCCGGCGCCAGCGTCTCGCTGAATTCGCTTTTCGCCTCGCGCCCGCTGCGGAACTCCGCGCCAGCCTCCAGGCCGAGGCGCGAGTCGCCCGTGCAGTCCATGTAGAGTTTCGCCTTGATGCGGTAGAGGTGCTCAGACTTGTCGCAGCGGACCATCGCCTCTTCAATGCGGTTGTTCACGGTGCGGGCGCTGTATATGACGCTATCGAGCAGAAGGGTAATGTTCGGTTCACTAATGACTTTGTCGTAGAGCAGCAGGTCCCACAACTCCCAGCAGCGTTGCGGATTGTTGACGGCGTCGTCCAGCCGGATCTCCTCCAGCAGACCTCCCTCGCGCCAGCCCGGACGGCCCTTATGCGAATTGGCGCCGACGACGTGCATCTTCACTTCACTCGACGAGTTCCCACCGAGCCGCGAGCGGTCCTGCACCAGAACCACCTTTGCGCCGTGCCGTGCCGCCGAGATGGCCGCACAAACGCCGGCCAGTCCGCCTCCGGCCACCAGCAGGTCCGTCTCCAGATCGACAAGCGTCATGTGCGGCTCGGCCGGCAGGCGGCGGTCCGCGCGGGCCGGAGCGATACGGTCAAACTCTCTCCGGATGGCCCCCTGCGACGGGGTGATCTGCGCGGCGGGCAGCGCCGCGGCGTTGACAAGAAGGCTGTAGCCGCTCAGCCAGAAATCGCGTCGATCCATATCTGAAATCTTATATCTCACTATCGGGCGTGTCTACCGCCCGTTCGACCCGCTGTATACTCAACCACCTATGGTGCGTTTTCTTGCGGTACTTCTGCTTCTGAGCGTTGCGGCGTGGGCTGTCGAGCGGCGCGAAGTGGTCTTCAAACAGACGCCGCAGGGCGAGTTGAAGATGACGCTGTTCTACCCGCCCGACTGGAAGGCCGCCGACCGGCGCCCGGCCATCGTGTTCTTCTTCGGTGGCGGCTTCGTCAACGGTACGCCCAGGCAGTTTTTCTCCAAGGCGGCTTACCTAGCCAACCGCGGCATGGTGGCGGCCAGCGCCGAGTACCGCGTGTTATCGCGCCACAAGACGTCGGTGCGGGAGAGTTACGAGGACTGCCGGACGGCCATTCGCTGGCTGCGGACGAACGCGCACGCGCATGGCGTGGACGCCGCCCGCATCGCGGCGGGAGGAGGTTCGGCCGGCGCCACCTGCGCGATGTCGACCCTGGCCGAGCAGCCGTTCGACACGGCCGGCGAGGACACAACCGTATCGGCGCGCCCATCCCTGCTTGTCCTCTTCAACCCCGTGGTCGAGATGAGCGTTCTGCGGCAACCCGACCCGGCCCTCTCTCCGCACCAGCATCTCCGCCCCGGACTGCCGCCGATGGTGATGTTCTACGGCACCGACGATGTCCACTACCCGCCGGCACAGCGCTATTTTACCCAGGCAAAAACAATCGGCAACCGCGTCGAACTCTTCCACGCCAAAGGGCAGAAGCACGGCTTCTTCAATGACAAACCCGGCGGCGACTACTCCTGGCACGCCTCAACGCTCTACCTTTCGGACTCCTTTCTTGCGTCGCTCGGCTACTTGCAGGGGCGTCCGCAGATCGCCATGCCGGCCGGAAGCCGGGCGGTGTTGTTCCACGAAGGCGCGGGCATTCCGGCGTCCCCCGCGCCGCGGCCATTGCCCGCCGGCGTCCGCGCGGTGAAGGACGTTGTTTATGCCACCGCCGGCACGCGGGAGTTGAAGCTGGACCTCTACCTGCCCGAGCTCCGCGCGGCGAAGCCATTGCCGCTCATTGTGTGGATTCACGGCGGCGCCTGGCGGGCCGGGACAAAGGAGAATCCTCCCGTGATCCCCCTGCTGGCGCACGGCTATGCAGTCGCGAGCGTCGGCTACCGGTACACGCAGGAGGCGCCATTCCCGGCGAACTTGGAGGACTGCAAGGCGGCCATTCGCTGGCTGCGTTCGAACGCCGCGAAGTCTGGAATGGACGGGGAGCGCATCGGCGTCTGGGGCTCGTCGGCGGGTGGGCACCTGGTTGCGTTGCTAGGCACTACCGGCGACGTGGCGGAGTTTGAGGGCGCCCGCGGCGGACAGGTCATATCGAGCCGGGTGCAGTCCGTTGTGGACTGGTTCGGACCCACGCGCGTGGAGCGCATGTCGCATCACCCGTCGCGCATTGATCACGACGCCCCGGACTCGCCGGAGTCTCAACTCGCCGGCGGCCCCGTGCAGCAGAACCCCCAGGCGGCCGCTCGGCTGAACCCGGCCCGTTACGCCTCAAGCGACGATCCGCCGTTCCTGATCCAACACGGCGATGCGGACCCGCTGGTGCCCATGGAGCAGAGCGAAATTCTGGCCGAATCGCTGCGCGCCGCCGGCGCGCAAGTGGAGTTCGATGTGCTTCGCGGCGCGGGTCACGGCGGCCCGGCCTTTCAAACGCGGGAGAATCTCGAGCGGGTCCGGCAGTTCTTCGACCGGACCCTGAAACAGCGCTGAGCTTCACTTCCGGGTAGGCGCCGGTTCCGCGCGGACGGCGATGGAGCGCCACAGATGCCGCAGCAGTCCGGCGCCGAACGAGATGCCGTTGTAGAAGTGATAGAGCAGATGGAAAGGCACCGCGGCCACCGCGAAGGCCTTGCCGCGTTTGGCGGCCAGGAAGAGATAGAACTGATTGTTCAGAAACACAAGCAGCAGCAGGCACAGGAACAACGCCGCCACCAGCGGATTCCCCGGCAGGTAAGTGGCGATGAATAGAACCGTCAAAAGCAGATAGAGCAGGTACAGGAGGGAGGCCGCCGGGGAACGGTAGGTATCGGTGTCGCCGTAGCGGTGGCGCAGGAACAACAGCACATAACCGAGAACCACGGGCGGAACAATGGCCTCCATCTGGTGCCGCCAGGCCATCACGGCGAGCAACCCGAAGCCCACGCCCATTCCGAGAAACGACTTAAACCCCTGCGGGCTGCCCTCGGCGTCCAGCCAGAACCGGCCCATCAGGAACAAGAGCACGGCGAAGACGGGAGTGAGAAAATAGCCGCCCCAGTAAAGCGTCATCAGCAGGGCTACGCCCACGCTGACAAACGCCAGCGCCACGCTGACCCGCTGGCTCAACTGCAGATTCAGATCGTTCGGCATGTTCCGGTCGCGGAGGATCAACTCCGTCCACGGAATGCCGCGATCCAGCACGTCCGTCTTCAGCAGTTTCCAAAAGGTCCAACGCTTCAGGTGCTTGACGCGCAGGTCCTTGTCGAGCAGCATGCGGCAGCCGGCGCGGGAGAGCCGGTAGCCGAGTTCGATGTCCTCAATGGCCGGGCGGGCGTAGGATTCGTCGAACCCCGCGTGCGCGAGGAACGTCTCGCGCCGGATGGCGCCGCAGCCGCTCCAGAAGGTGGACGCCTCTTCGCGGCCGGACTGGTGCACGAAGCAATGCATCAGATTCTTGTACTGACTGAGGAAGTCGGTCTCGGCGGGCGAGTCGTCATAGGAACCCATCAGCGCGGTCAAGCCGGGGTCCGCTATGAACGCCGCCTGAACCCGCGCGACGGAGTCGGGCTGCACCAGCACATCAGCGTCGATGAAGAACAGAACCGACCCCCGCGCGCTTCTCGCGCCGAAGTTCCGGGCCCGCGCCGGCCCGCCCAGCCGCCCCGGCTGCAGCAGCGTGGCGCCGTACCGCCCGGCAACGAGCGGGGAGCCGTCGGTCGAACCGTCGTCAACCACCAGAATTTCCAGCGGGCGGACGGTGGATGCGGCGAACGCGGCGAGACACTGCGCAAGCTCAGCCTCCCCGTTGAAGACCGGTATAATCACACTCACACTGACAGCATTCACTTCCATTTCCCAATCCACACTGTATCGCGCGGGGTGGTGGCTCTGGCTGACGTTGGCCGCGTTTCTGGCGGCTCCGCCTTTCGTGTGGCATGTCGAGCTGTTCCGCACGCACAGCCCGGCGCTCGTGGTGTTGCTGCTGCCGGCGGTACCCGTCGCTCTCGCGGCCGGCGCGTGGCTCACGCATCGCCTGCGCCGCCCGCGTTGGGAACTGCTGGTCCTCCTCGGCGCACCGCTGCTCATCCTGCTGGCGAAGGCGCCGGCGGGGACACTCGCCGCCACGCTGCTGCTGGCATCCGCGCACGCCATCGGGGAGCGGATGCTGCCGAATCCGCCGCCAGGCATTACGCTCCGCCTCGGGCTGCGCCTGGCGGTGGGAACGGGCGTGCAGATGATCGCGTTGTTCGCGCTCGGCATGGCGGGGTGGCTCGGCCTGCCGGCTCTGTTGCTTCTGGCGGCTCCTGCCGCCGCCAGTTGGCCGGGGATTCGTTGCGAGTGGCGCCGTGTTTGCGAAGCGTGGGCGGAGACGGCCGGCGCACACCACCCGGCCGTCTCCACGCTTCTGTTCTTCGCGTTCACGCTGGGTTGCCTTGGCGCGCTGTGGGCCGTGACGCCGGCCATCGCCTTTGACCCGCTGAAAATGCACCTGGCCAGCGCGCGATGGTACGCCGCAACCGGCGCACTGACTCCCGCGCCCCTGGTGCTCGAATCCTACTACCCGCAAGGGGCCGAACTGCTGATGGCCCTGCTGTGGACGGCCGGCGGACAGGCGGCCGCGCAACTCCAGTCGACCATGCTGCTGCCCGCCTCCCTCCTGCTGACGATAGGTGTCCTGCGCCAGTGCGGCCTCGACCGCATCAGCGCCGTCTGCGGCGCCGTGGCGGGGTTCTCCATTCCCTACATCCACTGGACCGCCTTCGTCGCCAAAAACGATATTGCGCTTGCCCTGTTCCTGTTGGCCTGCCTCGCGGCTCTCCTTGCGCGACGGCCCGTGCTGGCGGCCTTCTGCCTTGCCATGGCGTTTGAGGTGAAGCATGTCGCGCTATTCGGCGCGCTCGCGTTGACGCCGCTCTTCCTGCACCGCATCTGGCAGTCGCCCCGCCGCATCCGCGCATTCGCCGCCGTCGTCATCGTCTTCGCGGGGCTCGGCACCTTCTCGCTGATCCGCACCTGGACGTTGACCGGCAACCCAACCTACCCGCTGGTGCGCGGCCATGCCACCAAGAGCCCCTACATGGAGACGCACTACCGGAACCTGCCGCCCGTGTTGCGTTATGCCGCCGTCCCCTGGCGTATCCATTTCGACGGCTCGCTCGCCTTCGAGTCCACGTCACGGAATCCGATCGGCATCTGGCTGATCGTCTTCCTCCCCGGGCTCCTCTACCTTCGCCGCAACTGGCGCGCTGACACATTCTGGGTCCTGCTGTTCTGCGGCATCTACTACCTCTGCTGGGCGGCGATTCTCGACAAGGTCCGCTATTTCATCGTTCCGATGCTGCTGGCAGCTGGTCTGGTGACCCCTGCGCTGTTCCGGCTGCATCGCCAACTGGCCGCGGCCGCGGTCTACTGCTGCCTTCTGTTTTCCGTCACCGTCTGCGTTCTGCTGGAGGTCTCCGCTCCACAACTGCTGTGGTTTGCCGGACGTCTGTCCACCGCAGACTTTCTGCGTCAGGCGCTGCCGCCATTTGCCGCGGCGGAGGCGCTGGTCGGCCGCGCCGGCCCCGACGACCGCGTCCTCGCCGTCGACAGCTGCGCCAGCCCCTACACGCCGTTCGCCGGCCGCACGGCCTGCTTCTCCACCACGGACCTGGGCCGCACGCCGGAGGGCGTCGCGGCGCATGCGCGCGAGGGCCGCTACCGGTTCCTCATCCTGCCGGCCGAACCACGCCGCGGCCAGGTGCGCGCGCTTCTCGGCGGCGAGGAGGTCTACCGGGACGACCGTCACGCGGTCTATGACCTCGGTCCGCCTACACTGAAGGAGTGAACTCCGGCTTCTCCCAGCAGCGCTCACCTGGGCAGCTTCATTGCCTGCTGCTGTTCTACATGAGCCCCAAGCGCGCCGCGTCGGCAGTGCTGGATCATGGCCGGCCGCTATTTGCCTGCATCGCCGCGCTACTGGTGACGCTCGCCATCGCCTCCGGGGCCGAACGGGTCCGCAGTTACGAGGTATCCGGCCTGCTACAGCGCGAGCATGCAGCCTTTCTGGCGTCCCCGCGCACCATGGCCGACTATGCCGCATTCCAGGAGGCGCAGTTGATGGCGTCCCGTGCGGTCCGCACCCGGTACGCGCTCACCGGCGTCTCTGCGCTGGCCGCGATGGCCGCCGTATTCGTGCCGTTCTGCCTGCTTCTGCTGGCTGCGTGGGATGGCCTGGGACGCGGCTCGGCGGTACTCGCGCGCGACTACATTCCAGCCCTCACCGGCCTTCTGTTCGCCTGGACCGCCGCCCTCCTTCCCATCGCGCTCGTCTGGTGGGCAATCCGTCCGCCGGACCCCGGACTGGCGATTCCGCTGCAGGCGGCCGGCCTGATCTTCTTCCTCCTGCTCGCCGCGCCCGTGCTGGAAACCGTCACTGGCGCCAGCCTTGCCCACGCTGCGATCACCGCCGTTCCCGCGCTCGCGCTGATGGGCGGCGCGGCACTCCTGTTTGCCGGGGCTTCCCAGTTTCTCTACCTCCTGGCCTCGCCCTGGCTGCTCTTCATCGGCTATCAACTCCTCGGCCGCGGCCTGCCCAATATCGGCGGCGCCTTCACCGCCCGGCAGGCCTTCAAACGCCAGCTGGAACTTGCCACACTCAATCCGCACGACGCTGACGCGCACTACCAACTCGGCCTGCTCTACGCACAGCGCCGCCTGACAGCGGAGGCCGAAGCCTCCTTCCGCCGCGCGCTCGCCATCGATGCCGAGGACCCCGATCTGCTCCTCCAACTCGGCTCCCTGCTCCGGCGCCAGCCCGGCGGCGGGCCGGAGGCTTGCCAGTTGCTTACCCGCGCCGCTGAAATCAATCCGCGCCTCAGCAATCACGAGGTATGGCGGGAGTTGGGAGCAGCCGTTTTGGGCGAAGGACGGACGGATGAAGCCCTGCGCTATCTTGCCCACTACACCGAGGCGCGCGAGTTCGACCCGGAAGGGCTGGTCTACTACGGGCGCGCCCTTCGCGCCGCCGGCCGTTCCGGCGAGGCGCGCGAGGCGTTCCGCCGCGCCATCGCCAGCGCCGAAACCGCGCCGCGCTTCCGCCGCGCCGAGGTCGCCCGCTGGGAGCGCGAGGCCCGCGGCGAATTGCGGCAGTTGGCATAGTCAGCGTTTCACGGCCAGCAGCGTGTTCCGTGGGTCGAGGAGTACGCGCGCGGGCGCCACCGGAACGGTCCAGTCCGCCACCGTGCGCGCGCCATCGGTGCGCAGCCACCGCTGCTCTGTCTTTCCACGCCCGAAGTCGAGCTCCACCGGCACATCCACGGAGAACTCTTCATCGACTCCTGACTGCTCCAACTCCAGATGGATCTGCACCCCGCGCCCACCGGCCTTCTGCCGGGTATGCAGCCGCAGCGACGGAATCCCGGTGCCTTCCACGTAGGCCTGAAACAGGTGCTCCAGCTTCCGGTCCGGCGCCCCGGCCGGCAGCCGCGCCGCAGCCAGTTCCCGCACGTCGTCCGTCGTCAGCCGGCCCCGCAAGAACCGCGTGTTCAAGTCCCGCAGCATCGCGAAAAACGCCGTGTCCCCCAGCCGGCGCCGCAGCATGTGGATGATCCACGTTCCCTTCTCATACACCACCGCGCGATACGCCTCCGGCGTCTCCGAAGTCTCCAGCCGCGCGCCCAGGCGGACCGGCCCCGCGCTGTCGATCGGCTTGCCACTCACTCCGTTCTCCAACAGGTGATCCCGGTAGCGCTCCAGCACCTCTTCCAGCGCCTTCGCGCCTCGCTTCCGTTCCAGCAGCAGCAGCGCCGAATAGTTCGCCAGCGACTCCATGATCCACTCATCCCGGTACCCGGCCGTCGTCACGGCGTTGCCCCACCACTGATGCGCCACCTCGTGCGCCACCAGAATTCCCGAGAAGAACACCTGGTGCAGACCGCGATTGGCAAACTGCGGCCGGTCCCGTTCCGGCAGGTACGAGAGCGTCGACAGATAGATCAGGCCCGGGAACCCCTGCCCGAAGGTGCCCGGAATCGGCGAGACGGCCAGCCGCTTCAGCGGCGGCGGCCCGATCCGCGTCGACAGAAACTCAAATGCCTCGGCAACCTCGCCGGCCAGTTCCTCAATGCGGGCCGCCGGATCCGGCGCCGCC
>CAZWDD010000049.1:9506-21589 GCA_964632345.1 uncultured Solibacteraceae bacterium
ACCTGCTGCATCGCCGGCACCCGCGGCTGCCGGCCGGTGGTCGGCGCCGGCACCGGCAGCAGCACCTCCTGTTTCCGCGGCGTCAGCGCGGACTCCACCGCCCGGTTCGCAAACACCTCCACCGTCAACTCCCCCCGCCGCGCCACGGACCGCTTATACTCCCCCAGATTGAACCCCGCAATCCGCAACGGCACCGGCGAACGCCGCCGCGTGATGCGCACCTCGCCCTCCTCCCGCTCTTCCTCCAACTCGCCCGTCGCCACCAGCGTCAACCGCTTCGGGCACCGAAACGTCAGCTCGTAGTTGGCGAACTGCAGTCCGTGATGGGGATACCACGTCCCGCGCGCGCTGACGAAGTAGACCCCGTTGCCCGCCGGCAGTATCACGTCCCCTTCCTGCTGGAACACCACGGTATGCTCGCCCGGCGCCAGATTCCGAGGCACCGCCACCAGAAACGCTTCGTTCTCACTGCCCCGCAGCAGAGTGGAGCGCAGCGTCTCCCGCTGCAGCACCTGCGCCGGGGCGCCATCCACCGTCACCTCCCGCACCCGCACCCGCCGCGAGATGTCGAACGCCAGCGCGTTCCGTTCCGTCCGCGTCCCCGGCGCTTCCGGAATGCGGATCCGCTGCGTTACGGTGGCCGTCATGTGCAGTTCCGCGTTCAGCGATGCGTCGATCCGCACATCGGTGATGGCAAACTCCCGCAGCGCCGGACCGGCGGCCGGATCCTTCCGCACCCGCCGCGAAGGGAAGCTGGTCCAGATGTTGTAATAGGATCGATTCTCCCGGCTCTGCAGCTGCGCCACCACCACCTGGTCGGTCGACTGCGGATCGTGAATCAGATCGAACGTTCCCAACGACGACCCCGCAACCGCCGCAAAAAACAACCCCTCTTCCGGCCTCACCTTGCCGGCCACATCCTGAATCACTCGAGTCTCAAAACTCGTCGCCAGATTGCGCAGCGTGTCCGAGTACTGCCCGGCCAGCAGCGCGCCGATCTCCGGCGCCGGTTTCGGCTCCCGCTCCCGCAGAAACTCCGCAATCTCGGCCGCGGTACCATCAGTGAACAACAGGATCGCCGACTTGAAATGCTCGTTCAGATTCGGCGTCTGCGCAAACCGCGCCAGTGACTGCCGCTCCCCCGCCGACGGCGGCAGCAGCAACAATTCGGCGTCGCCGTCCTCCACATCCCCCCAGAACATCGCCGCCACCGGCGCGCCGTTCACCGGACGGGACAACAGCAGGTAGCCATCGTTGAAGTAGAGTTTGATGTCCTCGCGCGCCAGCGCCAGTTCCCGCACGCGCCAGCACTGCCCCGGGTCGAATGCCACCTCGCGCAGTGCGGACGCCACCTCACCCGCCGGCGTGGTGACGACCGCCGGTGGTTCATTCGCTTGTGCCGCACGGACCGGCAGCGCCGCCAGGGGCAGGCTAAATAAACATCTCCTCGTCAGTCGTGACCTGTGCGACATTTGCCGGTGCACCCTTCAGTAGATGGCCCACGGCCGCTTTCACGCCTGCCGCCACGCCCGAAATTTCCCGAACCGGACGCAGGATGGAGCCATGCACCGTGTTCACAGTGTCATTGACGCGTGTCAACGTATTCTCCAGCACCATCTCGGCACGGTCGATCTGCACCTTCGCGCGCGCCGCCGCGTCCGACATCAACTCATCCACCCGTACCACCTGCGTCTGCGTCAATGTCAGAATCTCATTGGCCCGCGTCGTGATCTCCGTGATCTGCGCCCGGCTCTCCGTCAAGGTGCTCTCGGCCGTCTGGATCAGTTTCTCCGCCTTGGGCAGGAAGGCATCGACACGCTCCTTCATCTCCTTCGTCGTCTTCGCCAAACGCATCATCGCGATCGCCTGCGCGGCGAATGAGATCGCCGTCATGCCTACAAAAACTGTCAGGAGAATCAGTGTCGTATCCGAGTTCATTCCCTAAACCCTTCCCAGGGGCGGCGTTTATGCCCCTGCTTCTTCAACGTCAGCGGTCGTGACCGACTCCTTATACGCCTGCCGGCCCGCGTCCACCGCTGCCGCCAGTTGCTCCTTCTGCCGCTGCAGGGCGTACTTGCTCTTGTCCGCCAGATCCGCCGCCGAGTCCTTCAACTCTTCACCCTTCCGCTTCAGATAGTCCTTACTCTCGTCCGCCTTCGACCGGATCAGGTTGCGCGTCTCTTCGCCGGACTTCGGCGCAAACAGGATACCGACGGCCACTCCAATCCCCAGGCCCAGGCAGAAATACGAAATTCGTTTACTTTCTTCCATTGTCAGTCACCTCTTTCCTAGTGTACTTCTTTCTCTTAGTTAGACTTGCCCCGGCGCTCCCGCGTTGCCACAATCGAGTCATGCCGCGCCGTCCGCCCGAAAAACTCGACAATCAGGGCCTCTGGAACTACTCCGCTCGCCTTCTCAGCGGCCGCGCCATGACAATCGGCGAACTGCGCAGGAAACTCGCCGCACGCGCCCTTCTCCCCACCGATATCGACGACGTGCTCTCCCGCCTGAAAGAGATGCGCATTTTGAATGACCGCCAGTTCGCCGACACCTATTCCGCCGTCCGCCGCGACGGTAACGGCTTCGGCAAGGCCCGCGTGCTCCGCGAACTCGCCACCCGCCAGGTGCCGAAGACCGTCGCCGAGGAAGCCGTCACCGCCGCCTACAGCGAGATCGACGAAGTGGAGCACGCCATTTCCTTCCTCAAGCGCAAGGTCCGCGTCACCGATCCTGCCGCCCACTTCCAGGACCCCAGGCACGTGCAATCCGCCTTCCGGAAGCTCCGCTACAACGGCTTCTCCTCAACCGCCGCCATCAAGGCGCTGCGGCAATGGTCCACCACCGCCGACGAACTCGAAGACGTTCCGGAGGACTAGCGCCGCGTCCCCATTCCAGGCATGCCACCCATCCCGGGCATGCCGCCCATCCCCGGTTGGCCGCCCATCCCCGGCATACCCCCGATTCCTGGTTGGCCGCCCATTCCAGGCTGGCCGCCAATAGTCCCCTGTATCGGCTGCTGCCCCGGCATCCCGCCCATGGCATTCTTCAGCTCCTTCGACGGGTCGAAAACGAACTCCCACTCCTTGTAATTCGTCCGCTCGTTATAGATCTTGATCCCCTCGGCGTCCACTTTGCTCGCCACCCCTGCGATCCCCGCGCCCAGCCCGGCTTGCCCTCCCGCATTCTGCAGATTCTGCAGCCCCTGCGGGTTCGGACGTGTCAGGATCTGTTGGATCATCTGCGTCGCCGGGTTTACGTTGATTCCGCCCTGCATCTGGCCGCCCATGCTCACCGAGCCGCTGCCCGGGCGGAATCCGCCCTGCCCCGGCATCTGGCCCGGCATCGGCATCTGGCCCTGCCCCGGCATCTGGCCCGGCATCGGCTGGGGCCCGGGCGCCGGGGGCGGAGTTGCCGCGCCGCTGTACCCGCTGCCGAAAGAGTAGCCCCCGCTCGGACTCTGCGGATTGGCAGGCTGCGCCGGCTGCTGGCCGAACTGTCCAGGCAGGCCGGGAATCCGCTGGATGGGTTGCCCGTTGGGCCCGATGATCGGCGGGGCCGGCTGCTGTTGCTGTGCCGTATCGGGATTCTGCGGGTTCCGCGGCTGGCCCGTGGCCGGATCGATCTCCCCGGGCGTGCTCTGCCCCGGCATTGGCGGCGCGCCCGCCGCTCCGGCCTGTTCGCTCGCTCGGCGGTTTAGCGCCTGCGCGACACGGCCCGTACCCGGCCCGCCGCCCACAGACCCGAACGCCGCGCCCTCCGTGACGAACGTGTTCTCCGCTTTCGCCGCATCGCCCGTCTCGCCCGGCACCTGCTTCTTCTGCACCAGCGAGTCCGTCAACCGGCCGGACGCATCGGCATGAATCAACCGCCACTCGTCCTTGCCCGTCAACGGATCCACATAACGCCGCCGCAGGGATCGCACGCCGTTGGTATTCTCCAACTCCTCAATCGTCTGCGGGTACCGTTTGTTCTTCTTCGTGAACACTTTGATCGCTCGCACATACTGCTCCCCGCGTTCAATCAGCAGCCCCTCACGGTTGCGCTGCATCTCCAGCGCCAGCCGCGGCATTTCCAGATACAACTGCAGCGCCATCATCGCCGTCAGAGCGAAGACGAAGATCAGGGCATATCCCCTTTCCGATTGGCGTGCCGGGTGTTTCACTGCATCTGTTCCGTTAGCGGCAATGTCTGCCGCTGCTGATACTGCGTGTCCTCCATCACCACGGAGTTCATGTTGATCCGCACCACCTTATACCGGCGCTTCACAATCTCCCCCTCCGCGGCAATAAACACATCCTCATTCTCCAGGAAGAAGCCCCGGCGAACACCGGCGCGGGCAGCCGCAAAGCCGTAAAACTTCAGCGGAATCGGCGGTGCCTGTGGTTTGGACGCGGCCACCGCCGCCGGCGTTGCAGGCCCGGCCGGCTTCACCGGCTCCACTTTCACCGGCGCCACCGGCTTGGCCGGAATGATCTTCCCCGGATCCGGCGCCTTCGGCGGCGGCGCTGTTCCGAACTCGAACAACGGCCGCTGCCCTCCCTGCACCTGCACCGCCTCCAGGCGCGCCAGCAGGTCCGTCCGCAGCGTCGGGTCGATGCCAGCCGGGTCCACACGGTCCTCCACTCGCCGTGGCCGCAGCACAGGCTTAAATTCCAACGACGTCCGCCTGCCCGGCATCGGACGCGCGCTCTTGGCCGCCGCCGGCGTCGTTCGCGGTCCCGCCGATCCCGACACGGGTGCCGCCGCCGGCCGCGCCGGCCCCGCCGCCCGGGTCCCCGTCCGCTCGGCATCCGACGGCGGCCGCCCATCGTCGCCGGTGAAATGCAGCACAGCCGCTACCAGTATCAACCCGGCGAAGATCGCCACCTGTTTCGGCTCCGCCCCCAGTGTCACTGCCCGCCCCCTTCCGCCGCCGCCTGCAGCGCCGCCATCTGCGCCGCCGGCGTCTCCCGGATGAACGAGTTCAACCGCACCGTGATGTTCAGCACACCCGTACCCTGCTGCGGCGTCGCCGCCAGACTTTCAATGATCACCAGCCGGTTGGCCCGGTCCAACTCCCGCAGAAAGTGCAACAGGTCGGCGTAGCTGCCTTCGTAGCCCGCCGTGATGCTCAGCATCCCGAGTTCCTCGGAACCCTCCACCTCTTCCTCGTTGTACGCCTGGTCCTTCGGCCGCACTCCGGCCGCCTTCGCCAGCTCGTTCAACTCGCCCACCAGGGACGAATAGGTCGTCGGCCGGCTGAGAAAATAGCGCCCCAGAAACTCATCGCCCTGCGTGCGGCCCTTGTCGATCTTTGCCGCCAGTTCCTTTGTCCGCTGCAGCGCCGCGCGCTTCTGCCCCACCTGCCGCTGCAGGTCGCTCAGCCGCGTCTCCATCTCCTCGGCGGACCCGCCCAGCGGGCTGTACACAAACCACCCCGCCACAAGGTTCAATGCCAGCAGCACGCCCAGCACGACGCGCGCCGTCGTCCGCGGGTCGTTCTTCTTCAGGCCCAGCCGCCCCAGAATCGCCAGGAAGTCAAAATTTCTGGGCATAGTTCACACTCACACGGCAACGATACAGCGGCTCGCTCTGTGACGGCGGCAGGCAGTTGGCCACGCTCGGCACGCTAAAAATCCCCGAACCCTCCATGCGTTTCAACAGGTCCACCACCGGTTCCACCGTCTGCGCGCCAACAGTCATTTCCAGCTGAATCCGGTTCTGCGGGTCCGTCTGCGGACGGATGGCCATCAGCCGCACGTTATGCGGCATCACCCCTTCCAGGTCGCCGAACAGCTTCGTCCAGCTCACGCTCTTCCGCGCGATCAGCGTGTTCAGAAACAGACTTCGCTCCAGCACATCGGCGTTCTCCGGTTGCCGCATCGACGCCTCCAGAGCCGTCTGCTCCGCCCCCAGTTTCTGCAACTGCTCCTCGGCCTGCGCCGTCGCCATCCGGACGTCCCGCTTCTGGTCCCGCTCGTTGACGATCATCACCAGCAGCAGCGCCAGTGTCGCCACCAGCAGTCCGGCCAGTATCGACGACGCTACGATCATCGCCCGGTCCCGCCGGAACGGCTCGCTCGCCAGATTTACCGGATATCTCATAGCCGCCCTCCCGCCGCCAGCCAGCCCGTCAACCCCGCGTTATGCGGCTGCGCCGCCCCCAGCGGCCCCCGCAGCTCTTCCATCGTCAACTCCGGCTCCAGCCAGCGCGGGTCCATCCCCACCGCGTAGACCGTCTCCGGCTTCCGCCCCCACTCGTCTTCAATGAAGGTCAGCGTCGGGAACAGGTGTTCCGCCACAGCCTCCGCGGAAGCGTCCGGCAACTCAATCGTCCGCATCAGCCGCAGCGCCCCATTATCAACCACCGCCAGCGACAGCACCAGTCCGTTCAGCTTCGCCAGCACCCGGCACCCTTTGTCCGGCACCGCATTCAATGACGCCAGCATCGACGTCGTCACCAGCCCCACATGCAGACCCGCCGCACGGAACGGCGCCTCATACCGCGCCAGCGTCTCCAGCGCAATGGAACTCGCCACCACGTCCACTTTCTTCGATCCCTCGCGCGGCTGCGCATGAAAGCTCAGCGCGGCCGAGTCGATATCGAACGGCACCGCCCGCCGCAACCGGAACTTCACCAGCGTCTCCTGCTCCTCCGTCTTCCCTGGAAACGAATCGAAATCCAGCACCGTCGTCCGCCCCGCGTGGTCCGGCAGAATCAGCGCCGCCGTCCGCCGCTTCCGCCCCTGCCCCTCGCCGGCGGCCTCACGCACCGCCCGCGCCAGCGAATCGGCCCTCAGCACGTTTTCCTCGCTCGGCGATACACGCAGCGTCCCCGGCTCAAACGCCGCGAACCCCTTCCCGCGCGCCGAAGTCCACGCCAGCCCCGCCTCGGTTACCTCGAAGCCGAATTCGGGCGGCGGATCCGCCAGCAGGCCGTTGATGCTGTCCACTATTCCCATGGCTTACTCGATGAACGTCACTTTGTTGATTTCCCGCAGCGTCGTGATCCCGGCCCTCACCCGTTCCAACGCCGATTCCCGCAGCGTCGTCATCCCCTCTTCCCGCGCCACCCGCTTGATCTCTGATGCCGCCCGTTTCTCCAGAATCAGCTCCCGCATCCGTTCCGACAGATCCAGCAGCTCATGTATCGCCGACCGCCCGTGGTACCCCGTCCCCCCGCACTCGAAACAACCCGCGCCCTCGTAGAAGGTCACATCCCGCCAATCGTCCGGATTCAACCGGCTTTCGATCAGTTCGGACTCCTCCACCGTCACCGGCCGCTTGCAGTGCTCGCAGATGACGCGCACCAGCCGCTGCGCCAGAATGCAGTTCATCGCCGCCACAAAGTTGTAAGGCTCCACTCCCATGTTCAGGAACCGGCCCATCACGTCGAGCACGTTATTGGCGTGCACCGTCGTGAACACCAGGTGGCCTGTCAGTGCCGCGTTGATCGCAATCTGCGCCGTCTCCTGGTCGCGGATTTCACCCACCAGAATCTTGTCCGGATCGTGCCGCAGAATCGACCGCAGCCCGCGCGCGAACGTCAGCCCCTTCTTCTCGTTCACCGGAATCTGCGTGATTCCCTTCAGCTGGTACTCCACCGGATCCTCGATGGTGACGATCTTGTCCTCATCGTTCTTGATCTCGCTCAGCGCCGCATAGAGCGTCGTCGTCTTGCCCGAACCCGTCGGCCCCGTCACCAGCACCATCCCGTACGGCTCTTTGATGTAGCGGCGGAACTTGCTCACATCGTGATCGCTGAACCCGACCACATCCAACGTCAGCCGCGCGAACTTCTCCGACATCGACTCCTTGTCCAGCACGCGCAGCACCGAGTCCTCCCCGTGCACCGTCGGCATGATGGAGACGCGGAAGTCGATCAACCGGCCCTTGTAGCGCACGCGGAAGCGGCCATCCTGCGGCACGCGCCGCTCGGCGATGTCGAGTTCGCTCATCACCTTGATGCGCGAGATGATCATCGAATGCCAGTCCTTGGCAATCGGCGGCATGGCATAGTGCAGCACGCCGTCGATGCGGTATTTGATCACCACTTCGCCGTCTCGCGTTTCGATGTGAATATCGGACGCCCGCCGTTCCAGCGCGTTGAAGATCGTCGTGTCCACCAGCTTGATCACCGGCGCAATGTCGTCTTCGCCCGCCGAGATGCGGTCGATCGACAGCGTCTCGTCCGGGTTCTCCTCGTCGCCGCCCACCACGTCCAGCGCGAAGCCTTCGGTCACTTCTTCCAGCACCCGCTGCGACTGCTCGGTCTTCTTCAGCAGTTCGGTGATCTGGTGCAGCGCCGCCACCCGCACCCGCAGCCGCTTCTTCAGCAGCACCGAAAGTTCGTCGATCAACTGCAGATTGCGCGGATCGGCCACGGCAATCTCCAGCGTCTCCGCCCCGCCCGGCGCCTTTTCAATCGCCACCGGCACGAAGTTGTAGCGGAACATCATGTCCACCGGCACCAGCCGCAACAACTCCAGGTCCACCCGTCCATCCTTCAGGTCCACAAACCCGGCGCGGTAGCGCGCCGCCAACGCCTTGGCGTTGGTAATCTCCACCTGCGGATCCACCAGGCTAGGCCGTTCGGTCGCCATATCAGCGGCTCCCTCCTATCGAATCGGACAGCGAGAAGATTGGCAGATAGAGCGCCACCAGTACGAAGGCAACAAAGACGCCCATGAAGATCATGATCGCCGGTTCGATCAGCGACAACGCCGCCGCCAGCCGCGTCTGCACGTCTTCCTCATAGAACTCCGCCACACTCCCCAACATCGCCGGCAGCGCGCCCGTTGACTCGCCCACCTCGATCATATCGATCGACAGCGGCGGAAATATCTTCGTTTCGGCCAGCGAATCCGACAACGGATTCCCCTCGCGCACCGACTGCCGCACCTTCTTCAGCGACTTCTCCAGCAGCCGGCTCCCCACGCTCTCCCCGGCCGTCTCCAGCGCCTGCACCAGCGGAATCCCGCCCAGCAGCAGCGTCGAAAGCACCCGCGCAAACTGCGCCACCTGGTACTTGATCCAGATCTCCCCGCCCACCGGCAGCCGCATCTTCAAACGATCCAGCGGCTCCTGCGCGGCATCGGTCCGGCTCCAGAAATAGAGGCCCGCGCCTCCGCCGAAAAACAGGATCGCCAACAACACAACGTAGTCCTGCGCCGCCGTCCCAACGGCGATCAGCCACACCGTCAGGTCCGGCAACTTGGCGTCCATCGAGGAGTACAACTCGGAGAACTGCGGCACCACGTAGGTCACCAGGAACGTCACCAACGCGAAAACCAGCACAATCAGCAGCGCCGGGTACAGCAGCGACACCAGCAGCTTCTTCTTCACCGCCAGCGTCATCCGCTGATAGGCCACATACCGGTCCAGCACCTCCACCAGCGATCCGGACTTCTCGCCGGCCAGGATGCTCGTCACGTAGATCGGTGGAAACGCCTTCTGCTTGGCGAACGCATCGCTCAAAGACGTGCCGATCCGCACCTCATCCCGCACCGCCTGCACGTGGGGCCGCAGTTTCTCGTCCGTCAAACGCGTCGCCAGCAGGTCCAGTGACTTCAGAATCGGCAGCCCCGCCCGGATCAGCGTCACGAACTGCTGATTGAAGATCAGGAACTTCTCCAGATCGATCTTCTTCGGCCGCCCCTTCCCCGCCCCGGTCGCAATCGCGTCGAACTTACCCTTCGGCTTGATCGAGTAGACCAGAAACCCCTGCGCCGAGAAACGGTCCCGGATCTCCCCCTCCGAGTTCCCGTTTACCACTTCCTGCTTGATCTGCCCCCGCGCGTCGGCGTACTTCAGAAGGTATTCGCTCATGGCTCGCGGGAGGGGATCACCACCTCCACCCCTTCCGGCGGCGTGAACTGGTATAGGGCGTCCTGCTGAGCCGGATTCCGCGTCTCATTCCGGAACTGGAACTCCATCACCGAGGCGTCCTGCCCCCGCACCCTCAACTGCTCGATCCGCGCATCCGCGCCGGCCAGGAACGACACCTCCCGGTACGGCGCCTTGTTCAGATTCTTCGGCTCGGCCGTAATCCGCACCAGCGCGCCTTCCTGCTTCACCACATACCGTGCGAAGTCCCGCTGAAAGTCCAGCTTGCCGATCAGAAACGCCATCGGCGCCTGCATATCGGCCGCTTCCTTCAGCTTCATCTTCTCGGCCCGCCGCGCCATCGGCGAGTAATACCAATAGTCCTCGCCGTTAGAAACAAACAACTTACCGTCGGGCTTGTAGTACTCCCACCGCATCCGTCCCGGCTTGCGCAGAAACAGCTTCCCGGTCTCGGTCCGCCGCGCCTTGTTCGGCGCTATATAGGTCTGCGTGAAGTCCATCTCCAGCGTACGGACGGTGTTGTACCGCGTCTCGATGCTCTTCAGCATCCGCGACAGGTCCACCTCCGCGCCGGAGGCGGCCACCGCGAGCAGGGACACCAGTGGCGTCAGTACTCTCACAAAATGATTGACGCGCGGCGCGCGGAATCCGTGCAAGCCTATTTTTCGCGGAGAGTTACGAGCGTCGCACCCCATCCGCCCGCCTCCATCGGCGCCGTCTCGAAGCTCTCCACAAACGGCAGCCGCTCCAACACCCGCCGCACCGTCTCCCGCTGCACCCCGATTCCCTTCCCGTGGATCACCCGCACGTGCCGGAACCCGCGCTCCCAGGCCGCCTCCAGATACGCCTCCACCACCGCCTTCACATCCCGCGGCGGCACCGTATGCAGGTCGAACACGTCGGTCACCGGCAGTTCCACCGGCTCCTCGGGGTCGAACTCCTCCATTCCCAAAACCTCTACAGCGTATTGGCCAGCACGCCGCCGTCGATCAGAATGGTCGAACCCGTAATGTAGCTGCCCGCGTCCGTCCCCAGCAGCAGCGCGACGCCCGCAATCTCCTCCGGCTTCCCCCACCGCTTCAGCGCCGTCCGGTTCGTGAACTCCTGCTTCTGTTCGTCGTTCAGCAGCCCCAGCGGCAACTCCGTCAGAAACGGCCCCGGCGCAATGCAGTTCACCGTCACGTTGTACGGCCCCAGGTCCAGCGCGCTCGAACGCGCCATCCCCACCAGCGCCGCCTTCGTCGCGCTGTAGACGTTCCGGCCCAGCTTCCCGCCCAGCCCCAGCACGGAGGAGATGTGGATCACCCGGCCCCATTTCCGCTCCATCATCTGCGGCAGCAGCGCGCGCGTCAGCCGCATGATGCCCGACAGGTTCAGCTCAATAATCTGGTCCCACGCCTCGTCGGTGATCTGGTCGGCCCGCTGCGGTGCGTTCGACCCGGCATTGTTCACCAGCACATCGACGCGTCCGAACCGCTTCAACGTCTCATCGGCCACCCGCTGTGCCTCGTCCCGCTTCCCCAGGTCCGCCGTCATCCACTCCACGCGGACGTGCAAGCCCTCCCCGATCTCCTTCGCCGCCGCCTCCAACTCCACGCCGTTGCGGCTGCAGATCATGACATCGGCGCCATTCTCGGCATACGCCCGCGCCATGGCCTTCCCCAGCCCGCGGCTGCCGCCCGTCACCAGCGCCACGCGCCCGGAAAGATCGAAAAGCTTCTCGTACATGGAAATCCTATTCTTGGTCAGTCGGTTCGTCCGGTTCGGACGCGGCCAGTCGCGGCTTGGAGGCTTCCACCGGCAACCACCCCTGGATCATAACAACCCACAGCAGAATCATGGAAAGAAACGTCGCCACCGCGCCAATCACCAGGTAGTCCAGGCTCCGGTGCGGCCCCGGAATCACGTTCAACAGAATGGCGATCGTCGCCACAAACAGCGCCACGATTCCGCCCGCCAGCACGAGCACCCGCGAGGTCCGTTTTTCCATCTCTTCAATTGTACGCCGCGCTAGTCGTACTTCTCGTAGATGATCTGCCGCCGTTCCAGCCCGTGCTCCTTGCACATCGCCCGCACGCTGTCCACCATCTCCTTCAACCCGCAGACGTATACCTGCACGTCCCTCCGCTGCCCCATCGCCTCGGCCAGCAGCGGCTGCACCCGCCCCGTCGCCCCCGTCCACGTCATGGCCGGCCGCGTCACCGCGGGCACAAAACGAAACCCCGGCTCCCGCCGCTCCAGCTCGCGAAACTCGTCGG
>CAZWDD010000049.1:21603-24286 GCA_964632345.1 uncultured Solibacteraceae bacterium
CATCGCGCGGAACGGCACCACCCCCGTCCCGGTGGCCACCAGAATGGCGTCCATCACCGGTTCGCGCCACACGAATGTCCCCAATATCCCCTTCAGCGCCAGTTCCGCCCCCGGCTGCAGCGAAAACAGATAGGGCGAAAACGCTCCGCCATCCACCCGGTTCAGGCAGATCTCAAACTGGTTATCCCCCCGCGGCGCCGCCGCCAGCGAATAAGCCCGCGTAATCTGCTTCCCGCCCACTTCGGCCGACAGCGACGCAAACTGCCCCGGCTGAAACGCCAGTTCCGCCACCTCGGGAACCGAAAACACGAAGTGCCGGATGCCCGGCGCGGGGTCGCGGTAGGAAAGTAGTTTGGCCGTCATTTCTCCAATGCCGTGCGCGCGCGGTCGAGCAGAATCCCCACCAGCGACGGATGCCCGTCGAGCGGCTCGGTCACATCAATCCGCACTCCCGGATGGATGCTCCCGATCCCCTCCACGATGCGCGGAAGATCCCGCCGCAGATGGATGCCCAGCGTCAGGAAGTACGGAATCACAATCACCCGCGTCGCCCCGCGCTCGATCACCCGTTCCACCGCCGCCGGCAGGTCCGGCTGCGCCATCTCCAGGTAGGCGGTCTCCACCAGTTCATAGCCGCCCTCGGCCGCCATCCGCTCCGTCACCCGTGCCACCGCCTCATTGGCCGCCGCCACGCTGGACCCATGCGCAAACACCACCAGCGCCGTCACTCGGCCGCCTCGGCGCCCGCCGGCGCATCCGGGAACGTCGAACGCAGGTAGTGCACATACGAACGGCAATGCGGCCGGCCGTTGTCGTGACCCTTGGCCACGCGCGTCATGAACACCGCCACCCCCAGGAACACGCGGTCGGCAAACACGCCGCTCTCCCGGTCCTTCAACTCGCTCATGAACGGCCCCATCTTCTCCTCGAACCGCTCGTGAATCCCCCGAGCCACGGTTCCCTCCGGTGCAATCTCTTTCGCCTCCCCGGCCAGCGCCGCGCGCCAACGCGCCACCTGCGCTTCCAGAAATTCACGCGCATCCGCATCGGTCGCGTTCGGCGCGTCCTTCAACGCCCCGTTCAGAAACGCCGACATCAGCATCATCACCAATTGCGCGTTCTCCAGAAACGCCTGGTCGATCTGCACATCCGCATGCGGCATCTCCACCTGCGTCAGGTCGCGCTTCTCATGCAGCCGCGACTCTCGCAGATACCCGCACTCATACGGGCAGTTGATCGAAACCTCCCGCTCCGTCGCGCAACACTGCGTGCAGATATCCTCGCCCCTCGCCGTGCAATACCGCTTCGCTTTTCTCGACTCACAGATCGTGCATTGCGCCATACTTACGCCCAGCTGTCCGCCTTCCGGTATTCCTCGAAACACTTCTTCAACCCATCCATCCCCGGTTGCGACAACCCGTGCTCCATCCCGACGATCCCCTTGTACCCCAGCCCGTGAATCGCCTTGAACACGTTGCTCCAGTTCACCTCGCCCGTGCCCGGCTCCTTGCGTCCCGGCACGTCGCCCGTCTGGAAATACCCGATCCAGTCATAGTGTTTCCGGATGTGGTTGATCAGGTTCCCTTCGGAAATCTGCTGGTGATAGCAGTCAAACAGCAGCCGCACGTTCGGATGGTTCGCATTGGCGATGATCTCGGCCCCGTAGTCGGAGAACACAACGAAATACCCGCCATGGTCGACGCGCACGTTCAGCGGCTCCAACACCAGCAGCATCTTCGTATCCCGGCACAATTCGCCGGCCCGCTTCAGCACTTCAATGCAGTTGGTCGTCTGCGCCGTGTAGCTCAGGTTGTCCACCGCCAGCCCGCTGCACACGGTGGCCACTTCGTTGCCGATAATCTTGTGGATCTCCACCGCGCGCCGCACATCGGCCAGAAAGTCGGCGTGAAACTTCCGGTCCACCATCGCGCTCGGCTTCCATCCGCCGCGGTTCACCACCAGCGTCCCCATCGTCAGCTTCAACTCGTCCATCTTCCGCCGGAACTTTTCGATCTCGGCGAACGTGTGCCGCGGCAGCCCGTTGTACTCGAAGGCCGTAAACCCATGTTCGGCAATGATCTCCAACTGCCGTTCCACCGGCTCCTGAATCATCCCGATCCGCGGCGCATACCGCAACCGGAGGCCTTGCCCGCCCTGCGCGGCGGCCATCGGGGCGGCGGCAAGCGCGCCCATCCACTGTCGGCGATCCATGAGGCCATCGTATCATTAGCCTCATGCAGCGCCTCGACATTCACTTCAAGGTGGAACTCGAGCTCGACGACTCCGAGCAACCCCAGCGCGTCGCCCGCGAACTGGAACGAATCCTCAATAAATTCTATGGTGTCCGCAACGTGGAGGCCACCAACATCGTCCGCCACGACGACTGATCCCCATGGCCCGGTTAAACTGGTGAATGGATGTCCCAGAAAACCCGCACCGTGAGCGCGCGTAGCTTTTTTGCGCCCCGCGGAGCCCTCTCCGAGTGGCATCCCAACTACGAGTTCCGCCCCGGACAGTTGGAGATGGCCGAGGCCGTCGAAGCCGCCATTGCCGAACGCAAACACCTGCTCGTCGAAGCCGGCACGGGCACCGGCAAATCCCTCGCCTACCTCGTCCCCGCCATTCTCTCCGGCAAGCGCATCGTCGTCTCCACCGGCACCAAGAACCTGCAGGAGCAGCTCTT
>CAZWDD010000050.1:0-24105 GCA_964632345.1 uncultured Solibacteraceae bacterium
ACCCGAAAAGGTATCGTCCGTCGCCGGTTGTCCCCAGACGGCGATGGCAGCTCCGGCAAGGAGGAACGTTCTCCACATGGCTCTCGGCTCCCGGATGGATTCGATCGTCCGAAAGTATACAACGCTTCATTCCCCCTTTGGGAGCCAGCAAAAACCGCTTAGCTGGTGCCTTAGCGCAAGCACTCCCGCAGGAATTCGAATAACAGCGCCGTCGAGCGGTCCTCCCGCAGCCCGATGTCGCGGTCCAGCTTCATGTGGTCACTCCCCTCGGCCCCGTAAATCCTCGCCTTCACGCCCGCCATCTCCAGCGCCGCCCACAGCCGGTGTGCCTGTGCACTCGTGTCCGTGTGGTCGGCCACGTGCAAAATCAGAAACGGCGCGATCCCCCGCATCGGCGCAATATGATTCACTGCCGACAACTCCCGTTGCTGCGCCGCGTTGCCGAACTTTTCTGGATGCCCCATCTTCGGCGGCGGCTGCTTCTCTCGCTTCCGCCGCGCAGTTGATGTCGCCACCTGCAGCGGAACATCGTAGGTGTCCCCATCGAGCGGCACGCAGCCGCGAATATGCTCGCGCGGCACTCCCTCGGCCTCGATGTATCGGGTGTCTGTGCACAGCAGCGCTGCCAGTTGCGCCCCGGCCGAATGTCCCATCAGGAAGATGCGCTCCGGGTCTCCTCCATAACGCGCAATGTTCGCATGCACCCACCCGGTCGCCTTCGCCACGTCGCGGACGATCTCCTCCATCCGCACATGCGGCACAAACCGGTAGTTCACCGGCACGAATACATACCCCTTCTCCACGAACGCCTTCGGCTTGTGGTCCACCTCCTCCTTGCTGCCCCGCATCCATCCGCCCCCATGCACCCACACCACCACGGGCGCCTTCGCCGCTCCGGCCGGCGCGAACACATCCAGCAACTGCCGCTCATTCCTTGGCATCGCATACGCGATGTTCCGCTCCACCTGCGGCGCAGGTTGCCCCATGGCGATCACTGTGGCGAAGCAAAGTAGCTGTATAGTCCGGCGCATGGCCTCTATCCTACTTTTGAATCCGGTCCTCGTCCACTCCAGTGCTATCGTACGGGGAGGCCGGTTTTGTCTCCGGGTCCTTCCCTCTTTCAAGAATGACGCTCTGGAAAAACGTCTCCCAGCTCTTCACCCGCCGCCCCTCCGGCGAAAAACCTCGGACCTATTTCTGGCACATACCGAAAACCGCCGGCATGTCCACCTGGCAGTTGCTCGAATGGGCCTACCCGGCTTCGGAAATCTGCACCGGACGCATGTGGGAGGACATCATCCACATCCCCCTCCCCGAACTCCGCCAGTATCGCGCCTTCCGCGGGCACTTCCTCGCCTACCTCGAACCATACCTGGGCCTTCCCCTGCACAAGTTCACCATCCTCCGCGACCCCGTCGAACGCACCATCTCCCACTACCTCCACGCCCGCCGTTCGCCCGAACATCCCTATCACCAGGACGCCGCCGCCATGTCCCTCGCCGAGTTCTGCCGCAGTCCCCGCACCCGGCACATGGTCGAAAACTATCAGGCCGGCTATCTCTATTGGCCCGCCGCGGATTCCCCCGCCACCGTCGCCAGCGGCATGACCAGCGACGATCTCGCGCAATACAAACTCCAACTCCACCTCGACCCCTATCCCGCGCGCTTCCCACCCCAGGACACACTCCATCAGGCCGCTCAGGCCCGTCTCGATTCCTTCGCCGCCGTCGGCATCACCGAGGACCTCAACCGCTCCTTGCGCCTCGTCGCCGCCGCCCTCGGCTTCGGTGTGCCGCCCGAGTTTGAAAAGCGTAACGTCGGCCGCCAGTTGCAGAGCGACCTCGACCACGATACCCGCCGCCTCATCGAATCCCGCGTCGAAGTCGACCTCGCCCTCTACCATCGCGCCCGGCGCAATCTCGCCGCCGCCCAGGTGTCCTGACCGCAATGTCCTCCGAACTTGCCCCCGCCCCCGTCCCCGCCGATCTTCGCGCCCGCCTCAGCGCCCAGTTCCTTCTCGCCCGGCATGTCTTCCTCGTCGCCGCCCCGGTCGGCGCACTTGTCGGCGCGGCCATCGCGGCCTACGACTGGATCGTCAACACCCTCCTCTGGGAACACTTCACTCACGCCTTCCCACCCCTCGTTCTCTCTCTCCTGCCCATTGCCGGCATGTTCCTCACGGGTCTCGTCCTTAGCCTGTTCCGTGTTCCCAACTCCTCCATGGCCGACGAAGTCGTGCGCGCCTATCACCGGCCCGACGCCGGTATCGACTACCGCAGCGCCGCCCCCAAACTACTCGCCTCCGTCGCCACCATGGGCTTCGGCGCCAGCGCCGGCATGGAAGGCGCCAGCAAGTGGCTCGGTGGCACCATCAGCAGCCTCGTCCAGTTGGCGCTCAATCGATTCACCAGTCTTCGCTGGCTCCACTGGCGCGTCGAAACCACCCTGCTCGCCGGCGCCGCCGCCGGCATCAGCGCCATCTTCCGCGCCCCGCTCACCGGCGCCATCATGGGCATCGAGTCCCCATACAAACAGGACCTCGCCCACGAGTCCCTCATCCACGGCCTCGTCGCCGCCGCCACCAGCTACGCCACCTTCGCCGCCTTCCGCCCCGCCACTCCCTACTTCCCCATTCACTTCACATACCAATTGAACGCATGGGACCTGCTCATCTGCGTCCCGCTCGGCCTCGCCGGCGGCCTCGCCTCCCACGTCTTTCTCGGCCTGCTCGGCCGCATCAAACGCCTCTGGGGCGCCTGGGGCGCGCCTCGCATCCTCAAAGTAACCGCCGGCGGCGTCATCGTCAGCCTCATCGCCCTCACTGCCAACGCCGTCCTCGGCTCTCCCGTCACCCTGCAGGCCGGCCTGCCCGTCGCCAATCAACTCCTGAACGGCAAGTTCCCCCTCACGCCAATCCTCACCATCTTCTGCCTGAAACTGCTCGCCACCTGCTTTACCTTCGGAACCGGCGGCGTCGGCGGCCTCTTCGTTCCTTCCGCCACCATCGGCGCAGCCCTCGGCGCCGTTTTCGATGCCGTCTTCCACCCCAGCCACCCCGGCGTCTTCACGCTCATCGGCATCGCCGCCTTCACCGGGGCCAGTTACAACAGCCTCCTGTTTGCTGCCGTCTTCGTCGCCGAAGCCACCGGCAGCCCTGCCCTCGTGGTTCCTTCGCTCATCGCCTCCTCCACCGCCTTCCTCGTTTCGGCGGGTATCTCCAACTCCGAGTCCCAGCGCGCGCGTCGCTCCGATGACGATGCGCCCCGCTCCCTGGGGTAGAATCCGGGTGAGGAAACACCCCGCAAGATCATGACCAACTGGCACCGCCTCGAACAAGCGGAACTGCTGCGGGAGTTGGACGCCGATGCGGAAAATGGCTTGCCCATTGACGAGGCCTCCCGCCGCCTGGCCCGCTCCGGCCGCAACGAGATCCATGGCGCCGGTAGCCGCGGCCCCTGGCAGATCCTCTGGCAGCAGTTGACCGCCCTCATGGTCGTCATCCTGATCGTCGCCGCCACCATCTCCGCCCTGCTCGGTGACTACAAGGACGCCGCCGCCATCGCCGCCATCGTCGTCCTCAATGCCGTGCTCGGCTTCCTGCAGGAGTACCGCGCGGAGAAGGCGATGGCCGCGCTGCAGCACCTCTCCGTTCCTTCCTCCCGTGTCCGTAGGGCCGGCCGGACCATCGAAATCTCCTCCTCCGAAATCGTCCCCGGCGACCTCGTCTTTCTCGAGGCCGGTAACTTCGTCGCCGCCGATGGCCGCCTCGTCGAAGAGTTCGGCTTGCAGACGCAGGAAGCCGCCCTCACCGGCGAAAGCGAACCCGTCCGCAAGCAGATCGAAAAGCTGGACCAGGACAACCTGCCGCTTGGCGACCGCCTGAACATGGTCTACCGCGGCACCTTTGTAACCGCCGGGCGCGGCGCTCTCGTCGTCACGGCCACCGGCATGCAGACCGAACTCGGCCGCATCGCGACGCTCATGCAGGCCGTTGGCAGCGAGTGGACGCCGCTCCAGAAACGGCTCCATCAACTTGGCCGCGGCCTGGCCGCCACCGCTCTGCTCCTGGTTGCCGTCATCTTCGCCTTGGGCGTCCTGCGCGGTGAGGACCTGCAACTCATGCTCCTCACCGCCGTCAGCATCGGCGTCGCGGCCGTTCCTGAAGGTCTGCCCGCCGTTGTCACCATCGCCCTGACGCTCGGCGCCCAGCGCATGCTCAAACGCAAGGTTCTCATCCGGCGCCTCTCCGCCGTCGAGACACTCGGTTCGGTCACCGTCATCTGCAGCGACAAGACCGGTACGCTCACCGAAAATCGCATGACCGCCGCCCGGCTGCACGTTGCCGGCCACGCCGAAGATGTCGCCGCCATCGCCGAACAGACCCCGGACTCGCTCCCCACTGCGTTGCAGGTGCTCCTTGCCGGCGGCGCGCTCTGCAACGATGCGGTCCTTCCCGCTCCCGGTGAAGGGCTCGGGGACCCCACCGAAGTGGCGCTCGCCAACGTTGCCGCGAAGTACGGCCTCCGTCGCGACCGCCTCGAAACCCTCCTCCCGCGCATCGCGGAAGCCCCCTTCGATGCCGTTCGCAAACGCATGACCACCGTCCACCGCCTCCCGCCGGATCGCACTTCGCTCCCCGGCGGCCTGTCGACGCTACTCGCGTCTTCCCCGTCCCAGCCGTCCATCGCCTTCACAAAGGGCTCGGTCGATGGCCTCCTCGGAATTACGACCTCGGTCTGGGCCGGCGGACCGCTGCTGCCCTTGGATGCGCACTGGCGCCAGCGCATCGAACGCGCCAACGAAGAGCTGGCCGGCAAGGGAATGCGCGTCCTCGGCCTCGCCGTCCACGTCGTTGCGGACGCTAACGGAGACGCCGCTGCCTGCGAACGGGAGATGTCCTTCATCGGGATGGTGGGCATCATCGATCCACCTCGGCAGGAGGTCGCCGCCGCGGTCGCCACCTGCCGCGAAGCCGGCGTGCGCCCCGTCATGATCACCGGTGACCATCCCCTCACCGCCTCCTACATCGCCGCGCAGCTCGGCATCTCCGGCGACGCGCCCGCGCTCACCGGCATCGACCTGGAGCGTATGCCCTCCGCCGAACTCGAACGCCTCGCCGAACTCACCCCCGTCTACGCCCGCGTCGCTCCGGAACAGAAGTTGACCATTGTCCAGGCCCTGCAGCACCGCGGCCACGTCGTCGCCATGACCGGCGACGGCGTCAATGACGCCCCGGCTTTGAAGAGAGCGGATATCGGCATCGCCATGGGCATCACCGGTACCGACGTTGCCAAGGAAGCCGCCGACATGGTCCTGCTCGACGATAACTTCACCTCCATCGTCGCCGCCGTCGAAGAGGGCCGCGTCATCTATGACAACCTCCGGAAGTTCATCAAGTACATGCTCGCCACCAACTCCGGCGAGATCTGGCTCATGCTGCTGGCCCCGCTCGCCGGCATGCCCCTCCCCTTATTGCCGCTCCAGTTGCTGTGGTTGAATCTCGTCACCGACGGTCTACCCGCCCTCGCCCTCGCCGTCGAACCGGCCGAATCCGCCGTCATGCGCCGTCCCCCCCATCCCCCGTCGGAAAGCATCTTTGCCCGCGGCCTCGGCTGGCATGTCCTCTGGGTCGGCCTGCTCATGGCCGCGCTCTCGCTCGGTGCGGGCTTCTTCTATTGGCGGAACAACGATCCCAACTGGCAGACCATGGTCTTCACCATCGTCACCTTCGCGCAGATGGCCCACGTCATGGCCATCCGTTCCGAACGCGAGTCGCTCTTCCGCATGGGCATCGCATCCAACCGCGCCATGCTCGGCGCCGTCGCGCTCACCTGTTCCCTCCAGGTCGCCCTCATCTACGTGCCCGTGCTGCAGGATTTCTTCCACACACGCACACTCCCGGCCACGGATTTCGCCCTCGCCGTCGCGCTCAGCCTCGTCATCTTCGCCGCCGTTGAATTCGAAAAATGGCGGGTCCGCCGTCGCGGCCTCTAGCGCCGCCTACTTCGCGTCCCGCCAGTTGTCCCCTTCACCCACATCCACCACCAGCGGCACGGCCAGCTCCCGCACGCCTTCCATCGTCCGTTTCACCAGCAACCGCAGCCCCTCCACCTCTGCCGGCGGCGCCTCGAACACCAGTTCGTCGTGCACCTGCAGAATCATCTTCGCCTCCATCCCTGCGCTCGCCAACTGCGCATGGATCCGGATCATCGCGTCCTTAATCAGGTCCGCCGCCGTGCCCTGCAGCGGCGTGTTCACCGCCGTCCGCTCGGCAAATCCCCGCACGTTCGGATTCTTCGCCGTGATGTCCGGAATCGGCCGCCGCCGCCCGTACAGCGTCTCGGCGTAGCCCGTTTCCCGCACCCGCGCGATCGTCTCGTCGATGAACTGCTTCACCCCCGCATACCGCGCGAAATACGACCGGATGTACCTGTCGGCCTCTCCGCGCGGAATCCCCAGCGCCGTCGCCAGCCCGAACGACGTCTGCCCGTAGACGATCCCGAAGTTCACCGCCTTCGCCGCCCGCCGCATGTCCGGCGTCACAAACAATGGTGAGGCGCCGAAAACCTCCGCCGCCGTCCGCGTATGAATATCCTCCCCGTTCCGGAACGCCTCCACCAGCACCGGGTCCATTGACATATGCGCCAGCAGCCGCAACTCGATCTGGGAATAGTCCGCCACCACCAGCTTCCACCCGGGGCGGGGAACGAACGCCGCCCGGATCTCCCGGCCCAGCTCCGTCCGCACCGGTATGTTTTGCAGGTTCGGGTTGATCGACGATAGCCGCCCCGTCGCCGCTCCCGTCTGGTTGAACGTCGTGTGCACCCGTCCGCTCGCAGGATTCACCAGTTGCGGCAGCGCCTCCACATACGTGCCCCGCAGCTTCACCAGCCCCCGGTACTCCAGCACCTTCGCCGCAATCGGATACTCCGCCGCCAGTCCCTCCAGCACATCCGCCGCCGTCGAAATCTGTTTCGACTTCCCCGTCTTCCCCGCCGCCGGCAGCCCCAGTTCCTCGAACAAGACCTTCCCCAACTGCTGCGGCGAGTTGATGTTGAACTCGTGCCCGGCCGCCGCATGGATCTCCGCCGTCAGCCGGTCGATCTCCGCCAGCATCCGCTCACTCATCCGCCCCAGTTGCGCCGAGTCGATCCGCACCCCCGTTCGCTCCATGTCGGCCAGCACTGGCACCAGCGGCAGGTCCAGTGAACGGTACAGCTCCTCATAGGGCGATACGTCCACCTTTCCGGCCAGCCGCATCACAAGGTCGGCCCGCTGGTCCGCCCGCGCCCCCGGCTTCTGGTGCAGATACACCTGGCACATTGCATCGAACGCCGCGTTCCCGCCGTCCGCCGTCAGCAGGAAACACTCCAGCATCAGGTCCCGCGTCACACCCCGCAACTCCGGGCACTGTCCCAGCAGCGCCTTCCAGTCATGGACAACCTTCGGTTGCTCGCCCGCCAGGAACGCGCGCGCCGCCTCCAGCGGCTGATACCGCGCCCGCCCCGGTTCCACGGCCACCCCCAGCGCGTCGTCGAACACCGCAACCGCCACCGTCCCCGCTCCCGCCGCGAACCCGCCCACGCTCTCCGTCTCGCCGTAATCCTCGGCCACCGGCGCCGCCTCAGGCGCGGCCGGGGCGTCACCCCGCCCCCGCAGGAAAGAGAAAAACTCCAACTCCCGGTACAGCCCAGCCAGCGCCTCGCGGTCCGGTTCCTTCGCCGCCAGCGCCTCCAACTCTACCCCAACCGGTACATCCGTCGCGATCGTGGCCAGCCGCCGGCTCATCGCCAGCGTCTCCCGCCCTTCTTCGATCCCCTGCCGCTGCTTCGGCTTCAGTTCCTCCAGGTGCGCCAGTAGTCCATCGATGGACCCGTACTTCGCCAGCAGCTCCGCCGCCCCCTTCTTCCCGATTCCCGCCACCCCCGGAATGTTGTCCACCGAGTCCCCAACCAGCGCCAGATAATCCGCCACCTGCTCCGGCCACACCCCCATGAACTCCTTCACCCCGTCCCGGTTGTACGTCGCGTCCTCCTTTGCCGGATTCAGCATCGTCACGCCCCCGCCCACCAGCTGCAGCATGTCCTTGTCGGAGGAGACGATCACCGCCTCCATCCCCGCCTCCCGAGCCCGCACCGCCAGCGTCCCGATCACATCGTCCGCCTCATACCGTTCGTACTCCAGCACCGGTATCCGCATCGCCTCCAGCAGCCGCCTCACTAGCGGAATCTGCTCCAGCAACTCCGGCGGCGTCTCCGCCCGGTTCGCCTTGTATTCGGTGAACTCTTCGGACCGGAACGACGGGCCAAGGCTCTCATACACCGCCGCCAGATACTCCGGCTCATACTTCTGCCGCAGCTTCCGCACCATGTTGTGCAGTATGAACACCGCCTCCGTCGATACCCCCGTCGACGTCCGCATCGGCGGCGCACCCATCCGCGCCCGGGCATGGTAGGCCCGGAAAATGAAGCCAAATGTATCGATCAGAAAGAGGCGCGCCATGAATCCTCCGTTTTTCCCGTCCGTGTCAATCGCCCCACCCCGCCGCGAATAAAGTGTGTCACGACGGACACAAAAAGCGACTGTAAACTATTCTGAATCAATCGTTTACAATTTTTGGAATAATTGCTACACTACGTCTTGCGTTTGAGACTCGTGCAGGAGACACCTCTTGTATTTTGAACAAACCGTTGCCCGCCCGGTTGCCGTCTCGGGAGTGGGTTTGCACCATGGCGTTCCGGTCAGCATTAGAATTCGTCCCGCCCCCGCTGGAACCGGCATCGTTTTTCTCCGGACGGACCTGAACAACTTCCCCTTGCCGGCTTCCTGGCAGCATGTCGCCAGAGTATCCTATGCCACCAGCCTCATGCGGCAGGGCGTGTTGATCTCCACCACCGAGCATCTCCTCTCGGTTCTCTACTCTTCCGGTATCGATAACGCCTGGATCGATATCGATAACCTCGAAGTCCCCATCCTCGACGGCAGCGGTTTGCCCTTTGTAGAACTTCTCCGCGAGGCCGGTGTCACCCAGCAGAAACGCCGCCGCCGCTATCTCCGCGTCCGCAAGCCCGTCACCCATGTCCATGGGGACAAGCGCATCACCCTCCTGCCGGCCGATAAGTTCTCGCTCCACTGCGATATCTACTTCCCCCACCCCCTCGTCGGACGCCAGACCATGGAGATCGACCTCACGCCGGAAAACTACGCCACCGAAATCGCCCCGGCCCGCACCTTCGGCTTTGAGCATGAACTCGACGCCATGCGGAATATGGGGCTCATCCGCGGCGCCTCGCTCGAAAACGCCGTCTGCTTCACACCCGATAAAGTCTTGAACGAAGGCGGTCTGCGGTTCCCCGATGAACCGTGCCGTCACAAAATCCTCGACCTCATCGGCGACCTCGCCCTTCTCGGCCGCCCGCTCATGGGCCGCGTCATCGCTGAACGCGCCGGCCACGCCATGCACGCCGCCCTCGTCAGCCGGATTATGCAGGACCCGTCTCTCTATGAGGTCTTCACCCTCCAGGAATCGGTTCTGACGGCCCCGGCCGCCGTCGCCGTCTAAACCGCTCCGCTGTGCGGCACATCCCGAACATCCTCACGGTCCTCCGCCTTCTGGTGACGCCCGTCATCCTGGAGCGCATCTGGGCCCGCGATCTTGATGTCGCCCTTATCCTCTTCTTCGTCACCGGGATGACGGATACCATCGATGGCACCCTTGCCCGCCGCTTCGGCTGGTCCTCCCGCTTCGGCCAGTTGATCGACCCCCTTGCCGACAAAACCCTCCTCACCGGAACATTTCTCGTTATGGGAATGCGCGGGTTCCTCCCTCCCTGGGTTGTCTGGGTCGTCATCGGCCGCGACGTGGCCATCCTTGCCGTGGCAGCCGTTTTGAAGGCCGCCGGCAAGCTCGGCGAGTTCCCCCCATCGGTCTTTGGTAAACTTTCCACCCTCGTCCAACTCCTCACCGCCGGGGCCGTTCTCCTGCGCTGGCCCGCCGATCCCTTGCTTTTTTATTACTCTACAGCCCTCCTCGCCATCGTCAGCGCCGCGCACTACGCCGTCCTTATCCGGCAAAAGCTGAATTGACCTCATGCGATACTGAAGGTAGTCTAAAGGGGAAGGTCTCAGCGGATGCGCTTTACGCCCTCTCGGCAATATCTCACGGCCGGTTTAATCGCCGCCGCACTGTCCGTTATCTCGGCAGTGTTTGCGACAGAGTGGATCATCGCCCTCTTCGGCGCCGTTCTGTTCTTCTTCAGCGCCATCGCCGTCATGGTTCTCGCCTTCCGGCCCACCATTGAGATTCAGGAGCAGTTCCTGGTCATCGGTCGGCGCGCAATCCCTTGGGAAGACATCCGGCGCGTTGACCGCACCGGCTGGATTTCTCCCCTCGCCGTATATATCTCCCTTTCAAATGACGAGCGCCTCCTGCTTGTCTATCCCGGCGATCTCAATTCGGCCAACACTCTCCTCCGCCACCTCCGCCGTCATTCCCGCGAATCACTCATCGATGGCATTCCGTGGGTCGAGTTTTGGGGCGAAGCCGCCCACCCCGTTCCCGAAAAACGCGAGGACCCCTCTCCCCGCTATCAACTCCTCCGCGCTGAGGATGAGGCCGAAGTCCAGCGCCTCTACCAGGTTTTGAAGACCGTGGGGCATCTCGATTCGCGGCAGCCCTCCGACGAGAAGTAATCCTTGTCTCGCAAGCTGGTCCTGCTCGCGTTCGGCGCGCTCGCCGCCGGGTTCTACTTCTTTCCCCAAGTCGTCCTCTACCCCCTCGGCGCCTATCTCGTCGACGACTCCCCCCCGCGGAAGTGCGATTGCCTCTTCGTCCTCGCCGGTGACTTCCGCGGCCAGCGCGTAATGCACGCCGCCCAACTCTACCGCGAAGGCCTCGCCCCAAAACTCTTCGTCAGCGGTCCAGCCGGCGTCTACGGCTACACCGAGGACGAACTCGCCATTGGCATGGCCAGACGGCGCGGCGCCACCGACGTCCCCTTTATCGGTCTCCCCAACAACGCCGTCTCCACCGTTTCCGAGGCGCGTGCCGTTCTCCCTCGCATTCGCACCGAAGGCTGCCGCTCCGTCCTCGTCGTCACCAGTAACTTCCACACCCGCCGCGCCGGCCGCATCCTCCGCCGCGAATGGTCCGGCATCGGCGTCCACATGGCCGCCGCCCCCACCGATGACTACGAACTCCACCGTTGGTGGCGTGACCGCCAGCAGCAGAAGACCTTCTTCTTCGAGTGGTCCAAAACCTTCGCCGATTGGCTGGGGCTCTAGCCCGTGCGCGACTCCATCCGCTTCCTCTGGCCCTATCTCCGCCGCCACCGCGGTATGCTCGCCCTCGGCATGGCCGCCCTGGTCTGCAAGGATGTCCTCGGCGTCCTCCTGCCGCTCGTCCTCCGCCGCGGGGGCGACACCCGCGGGGCCGGCTCCTCCTGGCGCGACGCCGCCAGCTTCGCTCTCGCCCTCCTGGCCGTCTCCGCCGTCAAGGGTGTCTTCCAGTACTGGATGCGCCGTATCCTCATCGGCGTCTCCCGGGATGTCGAGTACGATCTCCGCAACGACGTCTACGCCCACCTGTCGAACATGTCGCGGGATTTCTATACGAAGTTCCCCACCGGCGACATCATGGCCCGCGCCACCAATGACCTCAACGCCGTCCGCATGATGGCCGGTCCGGGCCTCATGTACTGGACCGAAACCACGCTCACCTTCGTCCTGGCCTCCATCGTCATGTTCACCGTCGACGTCCCGTTGACGCTTGCCGCCCTCGCCCCCGCCCCGGTAATCAGTTGGCTCGTCATCTTCTTCGGCCAGCGCATCCATGCCCGCTTCGAACAGATTCAGGAGGTCTTCAGCGGCATCAGCAGCCGCGTCCAGGAGTCCATCAGCGGCATGCGCGTCCTCCGCGCCTATCGCCAGCCGGACGCCGAACTCGCCGCCTTTGAGTCCTTGAATCGCGACTTCATCCGCCGCAACCTCGACCTCGTCCGCACCACCGGCATCTTTGAGCCCCTCCTCCACGCCATGATCGGCGTCACATTCCTCATCGTCCTCTGGGCCGGCGGCCTGCGTCTTCTCTCAGGCGAACTCTCCCTCGGCAGCTTCGTCATGTTTCAGACCTACATGGGAATGCTGGTCTGGCCCATGATCGCCATGGGCTGGGTCATCAACCTCATGCAGCGCGGCACCGCCTCCCTCAGCCGTATCCGCGAAATGCTGCGCCACCCGGCCTCCATCGCCGCCCCGGACGCCGCTCTCCGCCCCGTCCGCCTCTCCGGCTCCATCGAACTCCGCGGCGTCCGCCTCGCCTATCCCGCCGGAGAAGCGCTCCGCGGCGTCGATCTCACCATCCGCGCCGGCGAAACCGTCGCCATCGCAGGCCACACCGGCAGCGGCAAAACCTCCCTCGTCACCCTCATCCCCCGCCTCCTCGATCCCTCCGCCGGCGTAGTCTTCATCGATGGCGCCGACGCCCGCCTCTACGATCCCGAAGCCCTCCGCCGCTGCATCGCCGTCGTGCCGCAGGAGACCTTTCTGTTTTCCATGACCCTCGCCGAAAACATCGCACTCGGCGCCCCGGACGCCCCGCGCGACGCTATTCTCCGCGCCGTCAAAACCGCCGGCCTCGAACCCGACCTCGCCGCCATGCCCGATGGCCTCGAAACCGTCGTCGGCGAACGCGGCATTACCCTCAGTGGCGGCCAGAAACAGCGCACCGCCATCGCCCGCGCCGTCCTCCGCGATCCCTCCATCCTCATTCTCGATGACTCCCTCGCCAGCGTCGACACCGTCACCGAAGAACGCATCCTCCGCGAACTCACCGCCGTCATGCGCGGACGCACCACTCTCCTCGTCTCCCACCGCGTCTCCACTATCCGCCATGCGGACCGCATCGTCGTCCTCGAACGCGGCCAGATCGCCGAACAGGGCTCCCACGCCGAACTGATCGCGCACGGCGGCCTCTACGCCGAACTCGTCCGCCAGCAGCAGTTGGAAGAGGAACTCGAAGCTCTCTGATCAGCTCACTTGTGCACGGCTGGCGCCTTCGGCAGCCGCCGCAACTCCGGCGGAAACTCCGCCGCACCAGACCCCGTCGGGTTCCGCAGATTCTGCGTTCCGCCACGGTCCGGCCAGATCGGCATCTGCATCCCGCCCGTCTCCTCCAATACCTGGAACAGCCGCCCCCGCATCTGATCGGCAATCTGCTTGTGCCCCGCGCTGTAAATCAGGTTGTTGCTCTCCTGCGGGTCTTCCTGTAAGTCGTATAACTCGTCGGAGTCCCAGATCCCGTGGTACCGGATGAACTTATACCGCTCTCCCCGTAGCGCGTGCATCGTCGGCGTCTGCGGAAAGTTCCGCTCCCAGTAGTACTCATATAGCAGTTCCTTCCGCCACTGATGATCCCCTTTCCCGGTCACCAGCGGCAGCCAGCTGCGCCCGTCTCCTCCCCCCGGCGCCCGCAGCGCCATTGCATCCAGCACCGTCGGCATGATGTCCAGGTTCGCCACCACTTCCTTCACCACTCGGCCGCCCGGAAACAGCTCCGGGCACCGCGCCAGTAGCGGCACCCGCATCGACTCTTCATATGCCGTCCGCTTGTCGATCAACCCGTGCTCCCCGAACGCGAACCCGTTGTCCCCCATGTAGATCACCAGTGTCGACTCCAACTCTCCGCGCGACTGCAGCGTCTCAAAGATCCGCCCAATGCTGTCATCCACCGCCGCCAGCGCCTCGGCGTACTTCTGGTAGTACTCCGTGATGTTCAAGGACGAATGGTAGGGATACTCCACGCCGTGCCACGAGTTCCGCTGATTCTGCACCCACAGCGGCCGCCCTTTTGCCTTCTCCCCGCTTGCCGCCATCGTCGCCGGATACTGAAACTCCTTTCCCGCATACTTGTTCTTGTGCCGCTCGGCCGGCACAAAATCGGCATGCACCGCCTTGTGCGACAGGTAGAGGAAATACGGCTGGTCCTTCCGCCGCGCCCGCAGCCAATCCACCGCGTAGTCCGTCAGCTCGTCTGTGATGTATCCCTTCTGCGGAACCCGCTGGCCGTCCACGTTTAGGCCGTTCGGCGACGGCAGATACGTCCCCTGGCCACGAAAACTTACCCACCGGTCAAACCCCGGTTGCGGTGCGTCGCTCTCCCCGCCCATGTGCCACTTCCCGATGAACGCTGTCGCGTAGCCAGCCCGCTGTAGATACTGCGAAAACAGCACCGTACCCGGCGGTATCGGCGTGTTGTTGTCGATGATCCGGTGCTTGTGCGCATACTTCCCCGTCAGCACCGATGCCCGGCTCGGACTGCACAACGCCGTTGTTACGAACGCGTTTGGAAAGTGGGCACCCTCCCGCGCCATCCGGTCCATCTGCGGTGTCTCCAGCCACGCCTGGCCCTTCAGGAAGCCCATCGCATCGTACCGGTGGTCGTCGGATAGGATAAAAATCACGTTCCGGGGCTTTCCCCCGATTCGTGGCAGTCGCGGTTGGGCGGCAGAAGTGGCGGCGGCAACAATACCGCCCAGGAAGGCGCGTCGATTCATGGTGTCCCTTCGGGTCCACCGCTATGCGTTGCGGTGGAATTCTCGATTTTATGCCATCTCTCCCGGCCAGAATGGAAAGGGGGGCCACGCCGCGGCCGGCATCGCCCCCCTCTCCCTCGGTCTCTGTGTCTCGCCTTAGTTTTCCCCGGCGAAGTAAGAGTCACCCCACAGAATCGAATCGCCCCAGAGTATGGAATCGCCCCACAGGATCGAATCGCCCCACAGGATCGAATCGCCCCACAGAATGCTGTTCCCCTTCACCGACGGATCGCCCCATACCTTTCCTGCTGTATTGAGCACCCCCACCGCCGAGACATTCAGCGGCCCATACAACAGCGGACCGTAGATCGACCAGTTGACGCCCGAAAGAAACCCAATCGTCCCGCCGGTCGTCGTGTAGCTCTCCTCCCCGCTCGTGCTGAACGCCGTCACTTCGCCACCACCGATCGTATTGTCGATCCATCCGGCGCTGTCGTAGGAGACTACATCGGTCAACGTCATCACGCCGAACGTGCCTTGCGTCAATCGAGGTGATACGCTTCCCGCGGTTCCCAGGTTGAAATCGCCCAACGCGCTGGCGATGTCCAGGTGGCCCGCCCCAACCGTCACCAGGTCATGATGCGTCGTGAAAGTGCCCTTCCCATTCGTCACCGTTGAGGAGGCCGGGAACGACTTGCTTGCCGTCCGCATTAGCCGTGCCTTCACCATCGCCGGCGTCAGGTACGACTCCCGCTGGATCAGCAGCGCAGCTGCTCCCGCCGCCATCGGCGTCGCCATCGAGGTCCCACTCAGTTGGATGTACTTGCTCGCCGGATATCCGCCGCCCACGATCAGGCTCGGATTCTGCGCGGCAATCGTGCTCGATGCCTGCAGCGCCGCCCCAACCCGGTTGCCCGGCGCCACCAGGTCAGGCTTCACCACCTGCCCGAAAATCGACGGTCCCTTGCTTGAGTATGACGTCACCACATCGTCTCCCCGCGGGCCCGTATTCTTCATATTCGTCGCCCCAACCGTCAGCACATACGGGTCGTGCCCAGGCGACTTGATCGTCCCGTATCCATTGATCCCACCCGTGTTGAACTGCCCCATGTTTCCCGCCGACGTCACCACCAGAATGCCCGCCGCCGTCGCCGCCTCTGCCGCCTGACACAGCGCATCCGTCGTCCAGGACTCGAACACCGGACGGCCCAGTGACAGGTTGATGATCCGGATGTTATAGGTCGCCTTCAGCTCGATCGCCCGGTTGATCGCCGCAACCACATCGCTGTCACGGCCCGAACCGTCCTTGTTCAGCACCCGCAGGTTGATGATATTCGCCGCCGGTGCAATTCCCTTCATCGGCGGTAGCGACGGCGACGTTCCGGAGCACGCGCCGTTCCCCGCCAGGATTCCCGCCACATGCGTCCCGTGCCCGTAGGCGTCCGCCGTGCTCGTCTCGCCCGGTACGAAGTTCTGGCTGTAGACAATCCGGCTTCCCGTGCAGTTGGCGTTCTTCAGGTCCGGATGCAGCGACACGCCGCTGTCGATCACCGCAATCCCGATCCCCGCCCCCGTCAGCCCGAACGACGGCGCAACATAGGCGCCCGTTGCCTGCTGCGCCAGCACCATGTGCGCCTTCAGCGACCGGTTCGGCACAATCGACACCACATCGTCTTCCCCGGCCAGCTTCTCAATATCCTTCCACTTCGCCTCCACCCGCTCCTGCTTCACCTGCGCCATCGACGCCTTCACCGCGCCGCTGTTCACCAGGGACCGCCAAGCCTGGCTGATCGCCAGTCCCGGCGCCGTCTTCGACGGTTTCGCCTTCCGGACCACCAGGACCTCTACCACCTTCTCTTTTCCGGATGCCTGCAGCGCGCTGGCGATCTTCGATTCCGGCGTGCCAGCCGCGGCGATGAACAGGGATGCCGTCAATGCGACTACAACTGATTTAGTGTTCATGTCTACTCTCTGTCTCTCTCGTCTATTCCGTGACTTAGTGGTCGCCGCTCGCCTTTAATGCGTTGGCCTGCATTGCGGAAGTGTTTTCCCCCCACAAGGCACTTTCTCCCCACAGGGCGCTCTCGCCCCACAGTGCGCTGTAGCCTTGCGTTGCCGACTCGCCCCACAGGGCACTCTCGCCCCACAACGCGCTGCTCCCGGCCAGAAACAGGTTGTCGCCGAAAATCACTCGCTCGCCCCACAACGCGCTCTCTCCCCACAGGGCACTCTCGCCCCACAAAGCGCTGTGCGCGAAGGAGAGATAGACATGGCCGTCCCCGCTCAGTCTCGCAATCGGAGAGGCCGCCGCTCCGGGTAGCTTCTCGTTATCCTCCAGCGCCGCCAGCACGTCCACATATCCGGCGCCCACCGTAAAGATGTCCCCCTGGATTCCGTAAATCTGCTTCGTCACCGGATCGCATGCCGAGGAGTAGGCAGGCAACACCTTCGCCGCCGTCCGCATCAGCCGCGCCTTCACCTGGTCCGGCGTCAACGTCGGGTCTTTCTCCAACAGCATCGCCGCCGCACCCGCTACCACCGGTGCCGCCATCGACGTCCCGCTCATCCAGTAATACCGGTTGGACAGATTTGTCGAGGCCGAGTCTCCGAGGTAGTTCAGCGGAACGATATTGGCCGGGTACAACGTCGGCATCAGCGTCTCTATCCGGTACATGGCCGACGCAATCACGTTGCCCGGCGCTACCAGGTCCGGCTTCACCACATGGTCAATCGCCGACGGCCCCTTCGATGAGTAGCTCGTCATCTGGTCGTCGCCCCGCTCGTACGTCTTCATCGTGCGCGTCGCGCCCACCGTGATCACCAGCGGATGGTTACCGGGCGAGGTAATCGTTCCATAACCCTTGGTCCCCATCGAATCGTCGCGGCCGTAATTGCCGGCCGATACCACCACCACAATTCCTTTCCGCCACAACGCCTCCACCGCCTGCGCCAGCGGGTCCTGCGTATAGCTCTCATACACCGGCCGTCCCAGCGACAGATTCGCCACGCGGATGTTGTACTTTTCCTTCAATTGAATCGTCCGCTCAATCGCCGCGATCACCTGCGCGTCCGTCCCGAATCCCTCTTTGTCCAGGACCCGGAAATTGATCAGGTTCACGCCCGGAGCGATTCCCCTCATGTCGCGCTTCCCGCCGAGGTCCTCAGCGCTCGCGCCCGATCCCCCAACGATCCCCGCCACGTGCGTCCCGTGGCCGTAGTCATCCTGCACGCCCTTCAGGTCGCCCGCCACGAATGACTCCTGATACACCACCGCGCTGCCATTCGACCGCCGGAAGTCCCATTGCACATCGATGCCGGAATCGATGACAGCCACGCCCACCCCGGCCCCGGTCCACTGGGACCGCACCGCCGCATTCACCTGCACCGCCGCCGCGGCATAGTCCAGGCTCGGGCGCACCTTCCGCACCGGCGCGATGTATTCGATTTCCTTGTCGTTCGCGATCGACTTCAGAATCCCGGACGGAACTTCCACTTCCATCATTCGGGTCTGGGCGAACCGCTTCGCCACCTTGCCGCCCTTGGCGCGCAGCCGCGCCTCCTGCGACGTACTCAACCCGCTGTTGTAGCGGATCAGTACCTGTACTTTCTCTTTCTTCGGGTTCTTGAGATCGTTCGAGATCTTGTCTTTCGCGTGGACAGTGGTTACTGCCAGCAGGGTCGTGAGGATTATGAGGGTCGGTCGCATGATATTCGGTCGAGCAAGCCGGGGAACGGCGCCTGGCTGCCCAGGACTTCCGTTTCCTACCGTTTTGCTCGTGGTACCAGCTTAGGGTTCCCAGGCCCTGCCCTCAATGGGACCAAGGTTTGGTTTCCTTCCGGAAAAACTACTTATATCCTTGATAAGACAGAGGTTATTGAGACGTTTTGTCTCGCGCCTGGACACTTTGTCCCGCCGGCGCCACCCTCATTCCCTGCACAATCAACCCCAGTTCCCGTACGTCCGTCCCCGTCGGCGCCAGCGCCTTGTCCAGCTCGAATCGGATAGTCACCGACCCTTCCCCCAACTCCGGTAGCGGCAGCGTCAACCGGTGCGGCCCCGGCTTCCCCAGCCGTACGCTCCCCCCCGGCGCGTCCCCGGCGCTGACCTGCAGGCGGACCGGCCCCAATCGCGCAAACACCGTTTCCGGCAGGAACGCATCCAACTCCACCTGCCACCGCCCCCCTCGCGGCGCCTCCAGCCTCACCGCAAACCGCCTCTCCGTCCAGCGCCATCCGTTCTCCTCCAGCGCATGGAATCCGCTCAACTGCCCCGCCGCTCCATTCGCAATCGGTATCCGAATCACCGGATCGGCTGGCACGTCGTACAACTCCGCGAACACCGCCCCGGATCGCTGCCGGAAAACCAGCCGCCGCACCGGCCGCTCCAGGCCCGCGATTACCGCCAGAAACGTCTCTCGCGGGCCGGTGTAGAACGTGTTCTCCGGTCCGTTCAGCAGAAACAGTCCGCCGGCGGCAACCCGCTCTTGCCACTCGGTCCCGAAGTCCTCCACCGTCCGCAGCCGTGCCCCCGACAGCACAAACAGGCTATTCTGCAGGCCCCAGTCCAGAATGCGCACCGGCCGCCCCCGGAACTCCCGTTCCAGCGTGTCCCGCACATCGGCCACCGCGTCCGACCACTGCCCCGTCCCCCCGGTGCGTTGCACGCCTTCTATTGCCTCCACCTGCGCCAGCAGTGCCAGCGCCGCGTACGGAATCGCCAGCGCCAAACGCATGCCACGTCCCGCGGGCATGCCCAGCGCCGCCACCACCGCCGCCAGCGGCAGCAGCGGGACGAAATGGTGCTCGGCCACCGGAAGCCGCGACGAAAACTGCAGCGCCAGGAATCCCATCGCCGTCACGGCTGCGCCCCGCGGCAGCCCCGGACGCAGCAGCGCCGCCACCAGCGCCGCCGAAAACAGCACGGCCGCAACTCCCGTCTGCCACTCCGGCAATGCCCCCCCATCCCATATCGCGCGATGCTCCAGATCCGCTAGCAGCGTCCGCGCCAGCATTCCCGCCCGCGCCGTCAGCAGTTCCGCCCACGTCCCTTCCGCTCGGAACATGTCCAGTGCCTGAAAGGTCCCTCCCCGCGAAATCACCTGATACCACCAGAACGGCACGCTCCCCGCCACTCCCCCCGCCACCGCCGCTGCCGCCTGCCGGGGCGCGCCTCTGGCCCACCTCCATAATGCCGGCCCGAATGCCGCCAGCGCCGCCGCCAGCAACCAGGCGAAGTTCGCCCGGCACCACAATCCCAGTCCCGCCGCCGCACCCGCCGCGGCCGCGTCCAGCAGCCGTCCATTCTCCCGGTGCCGCGCCAGAAACACGAACAACAGCCCTAGCGCACCCATCCACCCAGCCACCGCGCCATTATCAAATGCCGTGTGCGCCGCAAACGATGGCGCAATCGCCAGCAGCCACGCCGCCCACCCTCCCGCCAGCCGTCCCGCTCCCCACACCGCCAGTGCCGACCATAGAATCGTCACCAACCGGATCACCTCCGGCATCGCCCCCAACGCCGCAATCGCCGGCAGCGTCACATACTCCTTCCACGCCCCCACATACCGCACCGTCATCAGCGGAAAACAGCGTCCCCCCACGCACTGCCACGTGTCCGGGTCATACGGCACCGACGGCATCTCCGGTGAGTGCAGCATCTGCACCGCGCCGATCACCATCAGCGCCTCGTCATACTGCAGCCCGCGATGCGGTAGCTCCAGCGCGCACGCCAGCAGCAGGTACATCCCCACCGCCCCCGCCAGAGTCCATCGCGGCAACATCATGCTGTAGGGTAGCACTCAGTCCGCCGGACGCAGGTCCTTCAACTGCAGCCCCCACGGCCTTCCGCCTCGGTCGCGCGACCAGGTGTCCTCCTCCAGCACCACCGCCGCATCCACCGTGTCCCCTGCCCGGTACTGCCCCGCCAGCGCCCCCATGCTCCACCCCTTCGCCATTGCCGTCACGCCCGCATGCCGCAGGTGCACGAAGAGATGCTTCTCGTTCTTCACCTCCGGCGTCCGCGCCACCTGCGCGCTCGTCAACGCCAGCAGCGGTGCCGGGTTCGCATTCCCGAACGGCGCCAGCGCCAGTATCTCCGCTGCCGTCTCGTCGGTCAATTCGTCCAGCGTCACCGCCGCGTCCATGTCCAGCACCGGCCGCAGATCGTCCGGTGCCAGCCGCTCCCCCGCGTAAGCCGCGAACCGCGCCCGGAACTCCGCCACTCGCGCCGCCGGCATCTTCAAACCCGCCGCCTGCCGGTGCCCGCCGAACCGCGTGAACAGATCCGGCATCGCCTCCATCGCCTCCAGCAGGTGAAACAACACCGGACTCCGTCCCGATCCATGCGCCTCGCCCGTCTCCGCATCCTCGCTCAGCACAAACACCGGCCGCGAGTACCGCTCCACCAGCCGCCCCGCCACAATCCCGATCACCCCCTGATGCCAGCCCGCCCCGCTGAATACCAGCCCGGCTTCGGTCACCTCCACCTTCTCGCACTCGGCCAGAATCTGGTCCCGGATCTGCGCCTCCGTCTCCTGCCGCTCTTTGTTGAGCAGGTCCAGCTTCTCCGCCAGCGCCGCCGCCCGGCTCTCGTCGCTCGTCAGGAACAGCTCAATCACATCCCGCGCATCGTCCATCCGCCCCGCCGCGTTCAGCCGCGGGCCGATCTGAAAACCCACCTGCCGCGCCGATGGCGTCTCTCCCGGCTTGATCCCGGCTACCTTCAGAATCGCCTTCAACCCCGGATTCGTGTTCTCCCGCAGCCCCGCCAGCCCGTGCTTCACCAGAATCCGGTTCTCCCCCGTCAGCGGCACCACATCGGCCACCGTCGCAATCGCCACCAGCTTCAATAGCGAAGTCAGCAGCTTCCCCCGCCTCGCTTCCGGCCAGTCGAGCGTCACCAGCAGACCCTCGGCCAGTTTCCATGCCACCGCCGCCCCGCACAGGTTCTTCGCCGGATACCCGCAATCGGCCCGGTTCGGGTTCACCACCGCCACCGCCGGCGGCAGTTCGCCTTCCGGCAGGTGATGGTCGGTCACAATTACGTCGATCCCCAGCGTCCGCGCATGTTCCACCACCGCTCCCGCCCGTATCCCCGTATCGACGCTGACAATCAACCGCACTCCCGCCGCCCGCGCCTCCTCCACCGCCTCCGTCCGCATCCCGTACCCGTCCCGTATCCGGTGCGGCACATGATAGTGCACATCCGCCCCGGCCAGCCGCAGCGTCGTATGCAGAATCACAATCGCGCTCGTCCCGTCTACGTCGTAGTCCCCGTAGAGCAGCACCTTTTCCCGGTTGCGCACCGCCCCGGCCAGCCGCTCGGCCGCCCGGCCCATGTCGGCCAGCGCGAATGGGCTGTGCAGATCCTCAATGCGCGGATGCAGAAACTCCTGCGCCGCCTCCGCGCTTCGTATCTCCCGTTTCCACAGGATTCGCGCCGTCGGAACGGTAATCCCAGCTCCCCGCGCCAGGGCTTCGATTGCGTCGGCTGGCGGCGCCGGAACGATCCACCGCGCGGGCATCTGCGGCATCGGCTAATTGCGCGAGTAGAAACTGCCCCCCGGTCCGTTGTCCTCGCCTTCGTCAAACGAGTCCGGTCCCGGGTAAAATGCCGTCTCCACTTCGTTCATGATGTCCAGAAACTCGGCCATAAACTCCGAGTTCGTCTCGTACAGGTACAACTGGCTCCCGTGGTCGAACGACAGTTCCACCGTCGCCGTGAAGCCCGTGTATGGCCGCAGCGCCTTCAGCCGCCGCTCCAACTCCCGCCGGTCCGCCGGCGGCAGGTCGGACGCCTCAATCTCACTCGCCAGGTCCTCAATCGCGCTCGCCTCAAATGGCCGCACATGCAGCACCATCACCTTCGCGCCAAGTCGCGATGCCGCGTTCAGAAACCCGTCATATCCCGGATGCTGCCGCGTGTCCCACAGGATCGGGTTCCTCTCCTCGTCTCCGCGCGATAAGCCATGGTAGACGACGAATCCCCGCTCTTCCAGTTCTGCCGGCAGGTCGTTCTTCAATTTGTCGAGGTCGGTGGGCATGTCTTCCTTACGATCCGCGGACGACGATCAGGATCTCCTCCCGCTGGGCATTGGCCAGCTCACGCGCCGATGGCGTGACGATCGTCTTCGCGCCGATATGGATTTTCGATTGGGACCGGATGGCCTGTCGCACATCATCCTCGCAGACGAAGTCCGTCACCGCAACCGGCTTCACGGCCTCCGCCTCCACTGGCACCCGCGGCGCCGCGCAGGGCTCGCACGTCGTGGCTATCCCCTTGCTCTCCAGGAACCGGTCGACAATCGCCGCCACCGGCGATGCCTTCGGCGCGGCGTTCCCGCCGCTCAGAAACCGATCGACCGCCGCCGCAATCCGCTCCTGCGTCACCGCGCCTGCCCCCGCCACGGCCGTTCCCGCTTCTTCCTCACTCCCCGCCCACGGCCGGATCGCCCACGCCAGACGCTTCACGTTCACCAGATGCAGCGGCGTGATGTTATCGCCCGTCGCGTTCCCCGCCACCGATCCGCACCCCAGCGTCATCGCCGGAAACAGGCCCGTCGTGATCCCCACCGAACCCTGCGGCGTCGGCGAATTCGCAATCACCCGGTGCGCCGGCATCCGCTCGGCGTAGATCCGCGCCTTCGCCTCATCGGTCGTGTAGATCCCGCACGTGTGTCCCAGCCCATCGAACCGCAGCACCGCTTCGCAGGCGTCCAAAGCCGCCTCGAAACCCTCCACGAAATGCACCGCCAGCACCGGCGACAGCTTCTCGGCCGATAGCGGAAAGTCCTTCCCGATGCCCCCCACCTCCGCCGCCAGAACCCGTGTCTGCGGCGGTACTTCAAATCCTGCCTTGCGCGCAATCGCCGGCGCCGGGTTCCCCACCAGTTCAGCGTTCACCGTCGTCCCCCGCGTAAACAGCACCCGCGCCAGCGCCGCCGCCTGCCCCGTGTCGCACAGGTGCGCCCCGTTTGCCGCCAGCGCCGCCAGCACCGCAGGCCGCAGCGAAGCCTCCGCCACAATCGTCTGTTCACTCGAACACAACGTCCCGTTGTCGAACGTCTTCCCCGCCAGCACGCCTCGCACCGCCGCTGCCGCGTCCGCCGTCGTGTCGATCAGCACCGGCACGTTCCCCGGACCAACCCCGAACGCCGGCTTGCCCGACGAGTACGCCGCTTTCACGATTCCTGATCCGCCCGTCGCCAGGATCACCGCCGTCCGCCGGTGCCGCATCAGTTCCTGCGTCGACTCCATCGTCGGCTGCGTCAGGCACTGAATAATCCCCTCCGGTGCTCCCGCCGATACCGCTGCCCGGTACAGCACCTCCGCCGTCGCGCACGTGCAGCCTCGCGCCCGCGGATGCGGACTCAACACAATGGCGTTTCCCGCCTTCAGCGAAATCAGGGTCTTGTAGATCGCCGTCGAGGTCGGATTCGTCGTCGGCAGCACCGCGGCCACCACTCCCACCGGCACCGCAATCTCCGTTACTTTCTCGTCCGGCCGCTCCCGCAATACCCCGACCGTCTTCATCCCCCGCAGCGACGCCGGCAGTCGTTCAGCCGCCAGCAGGTTC
>CAZWDD010000051.1:0-24076 GCA_964632345.1 uncultured Solibacteraceae bacterium
GTCGCTGGGCGTCGTCGGCTGTCTCAAACTCCACAATCCGTACGCCCGTGTTGCGGACCGCCCGGTCATACCCGAACCGGTGCGACTTCTGCATCAGCACTTCGGTCTTCATGCCGGTCAGGTCGGGAATCTGCTGAATCTTTTTCCGGTCGGCGCCCGTCAGACACGCCGCCGTCCCCAGCGTCAACGCGCTCGCCGCGCCCGCCGTCACCATGGCCGCTTCCGCTTCCAGCAGCGTCGCAATCCGCTTGCCCACCGCGTCGTGAAGTTCATTCAACCGTACGAACTGCTTGGAGGCGTAGTTGATCGCGTCCATTACTTCCGGCAGCATCAGCGAGGCCGTGAAGGTCGTGTAGGTCCCGGCGGCGTTGATGATCGGCTGGACCCCCAGCTCCTTGAAATAGTCCCGCTTCATGGCGCCGGCGGCTGGCGCTGCCAGAGCGGCGGACCCTGCCAGCGGGGCGGCAATAGAGCCTTTGAGGAACTTACGACGATTGGCCATTCTTAATCTCCTGCGTCACATTATACGCATGCCGGCCGCGCCGTCCGCAGAGGTGCCCGTAACCATTGCTACGCCCGTGCCGGGGAGAGGGCGTCCTGCCACTTCTGCGGCAGGATGCTGCGCCACTTCCGCACCACCAGTTCCAGCAGGTTCAGCAGCACGGCCAGCCCGAGCAGTCCAGGCCACAGCCGTGTGGTTGCGGGCACGCTGCGTCCCTGCGCGTCGAACACCTGGCTCGGCGCCGGGTTGTAGCGTCCTCCGGTGAATCCGGCGATCTGGCGCAGCAGGGCTTCGTTGTTGCCATAGTCGGCAAACTCCAACTCCTGGCGGTAGTAACCCGTTTCGGTGAAGACCGGATGGTCCTCCACCGGACGGATGCGGAACAAACCCTGGCGGCTGCCGATGTTCACGCTCCCCTTGTAGAGTCCCGATCCCGTTCGCCGAATCTCCACCTGTTGCCGGAAATCGTCCGGCCCCACCAGAAACACCGGGGGAATCGTTTTCGGTTCCGCCATGCCGCGCGCCAGCCGGTAGGTCACTTCCAGGTTCCCATTGACGGCGTCGTACTCCGTCAGCGCTTCGCCCCCTTGCGAGCGCGGCAGAATGTCGCGGAACAGATTGGCCCACAGCCGGTCGAACCCCTTCCAGGTGAGCCACGCCTCGGCCCAGCGGCTCTTGGCGTCGGAGGTGAACACGGTCGCCCGGCCAAGTCCATACTGCCACCGCACCAGAAGCGGGTCCCGCCGGTCGATGCTCAGAATCGTCTCGGCCGTCGGCTTGGCGATGAACTTGGCGTACCCCTTCAGCGATGGGGCCGACTCAATGCCCACGCCCTCCAGCACCTCCGCCTGCCGCTCCACCACCGGGAGAATCGCCCGCTCAATGGCCGTCGATCCGGTGAATTCCATGACGTCCTTCAACAGAATCTGCTCCAGGCTCGAAGGGTCATTCAGGAAGTACGACTTGCCTTTGGACAGCGTGGCGATCTTCTCCAGATACGCCCGGTTGACGTCCTGTCCCAGGCCCACCGTGGAGATGGTGATGTTCTGCGTGACGGCTTCCTTGGCCAGGCCAAGGCTGTCGCCCTCCTCCGAGATACCGTCCGTCAGTAGCACGATGTGCTTGAAGGTCGCCTTGACTGGAACGGTCTTCCGGTATGCTTCGGTTAACGCGGGCGCGATCTGCGTGCCGCCGTCGGGGGTGATGCCTGCCACCAGACGTTTGATCAGTGTACGGTCCTCTGCTTTCCGGATCGGCACGGCCCACTGGAAGGAGTTGTCAAAGATCAATACACCCACCATGTCCACAGCGCGGAGGTTCTCGATGACACCAATCGACGCCACACGCGCCAACTCCATCTTCCGGCCTTCCATCGAAGACGACTTATCGACGATCAAAACCACACAAGTGCCTTCGGGCGAACGCGGGGGCGCGAGTTTGGCGGGTAACACGCGGTCCAGCGCGTCTTCTTCCTTCTTATTTTCGATATAAGTCATCCGCTCGCCGCCGAGTAACATCAAGCCGCCGCCCTGCTTTACCCACTCTTCAATGCGGTCCTTGTCTCCGGCCGGGATCGTTTCGATGTCGAAGTTGTTGAACAGCAGTAACTGGTAATCGTCGAGGCGGGAAACATCCAGCGACTCCGACAGCGTCACGTCATACTGTGCAGCCTTCAGCACCCCGTTCAGATGTGCCTCACTGCCGGCCGGGTCCTCGGTGACGAACAGCGCCCGCGGACGGCGCAGTGAGATCGACTGCGCGAAGCTCACTTCGCCGAGGTCTCCGGCCCGGATCACGCCCGAGATGTCGATGGCCCCCGGCACCGTCAGTGCCACATGGACTCGGACGCGGTTGAAGCCCTCTTCGAGTTGGGCCGGGCTGTTGCCGATGGACTTGCCCTCGGCGGTCAGCACCACTTGAGCCTCCGCGCGCCGCGGGGCCTCCACGGTGATGTCAATCGGAAAGCGGTCGCCCGTAAAGGCGCGTGCCGGAATGGAGACCGACTCCAGGCGCAGATCCGGCTTCGGCCGTCCTGCCAGCGGAATCACGTCGACGGGGATGTTCATCTGCCGTGCCTGATACAGCGCGCGGGTTACCGATCCCTTGTTCTCCTGTCCGTCGCTGATGAGCAGAACTCTCGGCACCAGGCCCTCTGGTACAGCTGCGATCGCCTCGCGCAGCGCCGCCTCAAGATCGGTTCCCCGGCCCGGTTCGCCTTCCGTCAGCCCGATCGAGTTCATCCGCGACTCATCCACGGTCAGCGGGCGGGTGGTGCGGGCAAACGGGATGACCTTCAGCCAGTGGCGCCCGCGCGCCGCCTCCACTTCCCGCGCGATCCGCGCCGTGCGGGCTACGTCGGCGCCGGAGACCGAACCCGAGGTGTCGGCCAGCAGCGCCACCGCTACTTTCGTCTCGGTGGAATCCAACGACGGTTCGGCCAGCGCAAGTAGAATCGCCGTGAACGCGAGGGCTTTCAGTATCAGGTTGGTCCGCTGACTTCCGGCACGCCACTGCCAGTAGAGCCAGGCGAGCGGAAGCCAGGCGGCGGCCAGTACCCATGCGCGTGCAAAGCTCATGATGCCTTCCGGAACGGCGCCGTGAAGCGGCTGAAGATTTCAATCGGGGATGGCCGCCCGCCGCGCTGCAGCGGTATGCGCAGCCGGCCAAACAGCAGCCATTCCGCCACCAGTAGCGCGCCGCCGAGCAACGCCAGCCACGGCCACAGGTCATGCACCGGCGAAGAAGCGCCCGGAATTCGCCCCAGGCCCCGCCGGATCGCCGCCGGCGCCTCCCACGGCGCGTCTCCAATATCGGGCAGCGAAAGCGAGTAGACCGACTCCCGGTTGCCCGCCCGCACCCGCACATTCCCGCGCGACGCCGAGTAGAACTGCAGCGTATCCCCGGTTACAGAAAACGGCAGTGGCTGCTGATCCTCGCCGGTCACCTGGATCGACGCGCGATCGGTGTTCGGATCCAACGCCACCTTCACTGTGCCGACGCTCTCTCCGTCCAGTTCCCACCGCTGCAGCGCTTCCGGCGCCATCCACTCCAGAATATTCGCCATCAGCAGCGGCGAAGCCAGTTCGAACTTCAACGCTCCCAGCCCGGGATGGAATCCCAGAAACACCGAACGCGTCCGCGCCACCGCGGCAATCAAAGCACCCCCGTCGCTTTCCGCCACCGCCGCGGCGTCGCCGGCCGGTTGGAAAACGGTGGCGTCTTCGAGCCGTAGGTCAAGCGTCCGCAAGCCATGCGCAATCGGGTGTTCCGTGCGCCAGCGGGCGATGCGCGCCGGTAACCCGGCGCGCACAATCGGTACCGGCGCGTTGCCCGCCGGCGGAGCGATCCACAACGACGGCCGCGCCGGCGGCTGCGACGGGCGGAATCGGTCCAGGATAATCAGGTCTGCCTCGGCTGCCGGCTGATAGGCTTCCGGCTGCGCAAAGACCGCCGCAATGCGTGGATTGGCTGACAGAAGGGGCCGCAGCAGTTCCGGCTGGCGCGTGTACACCGCCACGCGCACAAGCTTCTGCTCGGGAATCTCCACAAGCGCCGTGTTGTCCTCGGCCAGCCCGTCGCGCACCTGCAGCCGCGCCTCCATCCAGCCCGCCGACTTCGTCCGGAACTCGTAGCGTGCCACCTCTTCGCCGCCCGGCGCCACCGTGAACCGGCCCGACCCGATCGGTGCATTTCCGAACGTCACCATCAGCGGAACGGCCTCCGGTGCCCGCCCGTAGTTGCGCACCGCCAGAAAAACTTCCCACAACTGCGGGTCGCGCGGCGAGCGCCGCAACTGGAACCGCCGGATGCCCACGTTGCGGTTCGGCACCTCTACTGGCAGCAACCGCAGCGATGGCGGCAGCGTTCCTTCCGCCGGCAGGTCGTTGCGGTTCGTGCGCCCCGCGCCCGCAAACACCACTTCGCCCGATGCCTGGCCATGCTGCCGCTGCATCCGCCGCGCGAAGTCGAACGCGGCCTGCAGGTTCAACGACGACGAGCCCGGCTGCGACTGCAGGATCGCCTGCTCCAGCGCGGTGCGGTTCGTCTCAAACACCGTTGCCGGCGTCGGCAGCGAGTCGGCCCGCACCAGCATCACGCGGTCCGACGCCGGCAGCGCCCGCAACCAGCGGATGGAGTGTATCTTGGCCTCGTCAATCAACCGCCGCTGCGGCGTGGCGCGCGCCGCCGTCCAGGCCGAGGTGTCGAGCAACAGCACATGATCCCGCGAGGACCGCTCCGGCGACCCCAGCCGCAACTGCGCGATGGCCGCCAGCAACAGTCCCATGCCGATGATCTGCATCAGCATCGACCACGGCTGTTGAATCCGCCGCCGGTGCTTGGCTTCCGGCGGCTTTTCGCTCGGCTTCCAGAAGCGCATCGAGGCCACGACGATCTTCCGCCGCGAACGGTCGAGCAGGTACAACGCCAGCACGGCCCCGCTGACGGCCCCGAACAGCGCCGTAAACTCCAGAAAGCTGAGGTTGAAGAAGAACACCTACTGCGAACCTCGTGCTTCGATGAAAGAGCCGAAGATCGCCTGCTCGATCGACATGCTCGTCGGGATGCCGATATAGCGCCCGCCCTTGCGCAGCGCCAACTCCCGGATCGACCGTGCGTAGTTGTCGAACGACTGCACGTAGGCCGCGCGCGCCTCCTCATCGAAATTCATCTTCACCGTATCGCCGGTCTCGGCATCCTCGAGCTCCAACTCGCCGTTGTACGGCGGGTTCCGGTCGTCGTCGCCCCATACCTGGATGATGAACAGCTCGTGCCCGAAATCGGCCAGGTACTGCAGCGGTTTCTCGCACTCCTGATCGTCGAGAAAATCGGAGATCAGAATCACCAGCCCGCGCTGCGGATACTCGGTGATGAACTGCCGCAGTGCCTGTGCGAAGCTGCTGCGCCCGCCCGGCTTGATGGCTTCCAGGAAGTTGACCACCGGCCGGAACCGGTGCCGTCCGCCGCCGCAAGCGATCGGGTCATGCAGGGTGGAGTCGAACGGCTGGATGAGGAGGCTCTCTAAACGGACCAGGCCGACGTAGGTGAGTGACGCGGCCAGGCGCCGTGCATAGTCGAACTTCGGCGGATGCCCGGTTGTCATCGACGCCGAAGTGTCCAGCAGAATCCGGATCGGCACGCGCGGCTCCACCTGAAACAGTTTCAGAATCAGCTTTTCCAGCCGCATGTAGGCTCGCCAGTTGACCGCGCGCAGATCATCGCCCTGATGAAAACCGCGATGGTCCAGGAACTCCTGCCCGGCGCCCGCGTAGCGCGAGGCGTTATGCCCGCCCACCAACCCGGGGAAGGACTTCTGCCAGTGGAGCGTCAGGCGCTCCAGGCGTTCCAGGAATTTCTGGTCGATGAGCGGTTCCGGCATCGGGGGCGGTTAGGCGGCGGCCGCAGTGACGGTTCGCAGGATTTCTTTCAGAATCGTATCCGGCGTTTCGCCGTCGGCGTGTGCGTCGAAGTTCGGAATGATGCGATGCCGCAGAACGCTCGTCGCCACCGCCTGCACGTCGGCGATGCTCAACTGCATCCGTCCCTGCATCAGCGCAAACACCCGGCCGCACTCCACCAGCGCCTGCGCGCCGCGCGGTGACGAACCGTAGCGGATGTACTTGTTCGCCTGCGGATGTGCCTGCGGCGTGTTGGGCTGCGTCGCCATCACCAGGCTCACGGCGTACTCGCGCACATGCGGCGCCACCAGCACCTGCCGCGCCACATGCCGGAGGCTGAGGATCTCTTCCCGGTCGACCACCTGATCCACCGCAATCTCCTCCCGGTGCAGCGTATACTCAACAATCCGCGCCAGTTCGTCCCGCGTCGGGTAGCCCACCAGAATCTTCATCAGAAACCGGTCGAGCTGCGCCTCCGGCAGCGGATAGGTACCTTCCATTTCAATCGGATTCTGCGTCGCCATCACCAGGAACGGCGCCTCCAGTTGATGCGTCGTCGTGCCGCTGGTCACCGTCCGTTCCTGCATCGCTTCGAGCAGGGCAGACTGCGTCTTCGGCGTCGCCCGGTTGATCTCATCGGCCAGCACGAGGTTGGAGAAGATCGGCCCCTTCTGGAACCGGAATGACTTGGCGCCGGACGGATCCGTCTCCATGATCATCGAGCCCACAATATCGCCCGGCATCAGGTCCGGCGTAAACTGAATCCGCGAATACTGCAGCCGCAGCACGCGCGAAAGGGTCCGCAGCAGCGTCGTCTTCCCCAGCCCCGGAACTCCTTCCAAAAGCACATGGCCTCCTGCCAGCAGGCAGATCAGGACCCCATCGACCACATCCTGCTGGCCGACGATAACTTTTGCGATTTCCGTACGTATGCGGTTGAGCTTCCCTACCGCCTGGGCGACATCTGCTTCGGTGAACACTTCCTCATTCTATGACAGGGGCCGCGACGCCGGGGGCGCTCCAAAAACAAAAGGCGCGGAGGGCATCCGCGCCTGAGAGTAATGCTGTATGGATCAACCGTTACGACTGAACGGAGACGAGTTGAGCATCGCATTCGCCAGCCATGTAGCCGACGATGGACGCCATTTCCCGGAGCGCATGCCGCGCCTTCGGGGGAGCGACGACCCGCGCGAGCGCGAACCATGCTTTTTGAAGGTGGTAATCCGCCATGAGCATCCTGCACTCCAGCGAATATCCCGCTTCTTGGACGGTGGGACAGTTGGACAGAAGAGTCCGAACAACGCGAAGGTCTCTTTCGAGACTCGCCATCACGCGATCGAAATCCTCTGCCGACTCTGCGGCCGCCAATGACTCCTCAACAGAGCCAAAGGAGAGTTCGTTCTGCTTCGCTATCGCCACCGCCAACTCCTCGTTCCAATTGGATTCGAGAATCAGAATGCACGAATAGCGGAACCAGTAGACGAACATTGCCAGAGAGAGGACGATGATCACAACACTGGTAACCATTTTTCTTCTCGACTTACGAAGTCTGACTGCTTCTGCTTTGTACTGGTAGTACTGGGCTTCAAGTTGAGTATAGGAGGACTGTATCGCCGGAGCAACGGAAAAAACGGGTAGTAAGGTGATTTTCCACAGGGACTACACAACTACTTTACCCTCCGCGCCTAGGCTGATTCCCGCCTCATGCCTCTTCCCCGGCCGCCCGCGCGAACACCATATCGGCAGGCTCCACCCCTTGCTCCTCGCACCGCTTGATGTAGAGCCGGGCATAGCTCAGGTTCAGGTAATCGGCAATGGAGTAGCCCAGTGACTCCGCCACCTGGTCGATCCACTCCCCGGGGCCCTCCAGTTCCAGAAAACATCCGATTGGCGTCTCATCCACCATCAGCACGCCCGGCTCGCCGGGGACCGCCCACTCGGTCCGGAACTTTTCGTAACGAAACCGGGGGACATAGCCTAGGCGGTTGAGGATCGTTTCAAACACCGCCGGCTCCGGGATGGGAACCTCCAACTCCTCCCTCTCCTTGTGGCGCGTAACCGTTGCCGGACCTTTATACGTGAACGTCGAATGTCCTCCGGCGTGGCGCAGCCGGATCAATTCGCCGCGGCGGCGGAGATCGGCATCCGGCGTGTCGAAAATGACGTTAGATTCGAAAACGCGGGGATGGAGGATCCGGAAATCGAGCGCCGCCAGCCGGGCGTTCAGTGCGGGAAGGTCCGGGACGGGGACCTTTACCTCGTTTTCCGTGTGCGTACCCGAGGCGGACATGCGTTCATGGTAACAGCGGGTTGTGTTACCCTGCCAGACGGTGAGTGGCAAATTGTGCGCCCGTAGCTCAGTTGGATAGAGCATCTGGCTTCGAACCAGAGGGCCGGGAGTTCGAATCTCTCCGGGCGCACCACCTGGACCCCCTCACCGGCATGAACTCTAGGAGGAGGCGCCGTCCTCGGCACCGCCGGGAATCTGCATCGGGACAATGCCGGCCTGCTGATCGCCGGCCAACTCGAGCACTTCGCGAAACGAGTCCTCAATGGTCCGGACGGCGTTGCTCAACTGGTGCAGCCATGCGCCCCAGAACTGTGGAATCGCCGGCACCTGGCGTGTCTCGCGAATCTCCCGCAGGACATCTTTTTTGTGCGAAGCCATGTCGAAACCCCGCAGCAGGGCCGCTCCAACCTCGGTCAGATTGATGCGGTCGTTGAGGTCGAAACGGGCGATGTCGCGGCGGATGTTGCGCTCCGCCCCACTCTTGGTGGTGACGGAGATGCACTCCTGGATCGTGATGGCGCCGGTGACGATGGCGGCGTCGGCGGTCATGTCGAGCAGCGTGGTGGCCACGGCCGGATTGCGGACCGCCACTGGCGGGGTGGCTTCATGCAGGCGGATACGTGACGGGCCGGAGATGCCGGCCCACAGGCCGCTGGGCAACTCCGTCATCGAGAAGAACTTCGAGACGATGGCCTCCATGTCGCGGTCTTCCAGCTTTTCGATCTCGCTATCCTTGAATCGCTTGGCCTCTTCGGCGCGCTTGGCGAACTCGTCGCGAAATTGCGTGTGCTCATGGAGCCGGTTCAGGATCACCTCCGGCCAGTTCGGCATGGGGTAGTTCCAGGCCACGGGCACGATCTCGGCGCCAAGGCGGCTAAGGCTGACGATCACGGCGTGGATCTGCTTCTTGTTGGTGCTCTCGATGTAGACCCTGCCATGGTGGAAGTCCAGCAGAACGGGGACCTGTGTGCGGCAAACGGCCGTCGCGTCCAGCGTCTTGTCATCGATCGTACGCTTGTCGGTGGATTGCAGAAACTTGTACGGGCGCTCCAAAAGTACATAGGAGCGCTGCTCTTTGATCGAGGGCAGATCGCTCGCCTTCTTCCACTCGTTGGCGACGGCCCACAGCCCGAACCACGGCAGTTGCGGGTGGATCTGGAACGTCTCGGCTCCGCGGCCATAGCCGGCGCCCTCGACGATCTCGGCGGGCAGCGGCGTGCCGGCGCCGTCCTCCTGCTCGGCGATGGCATGGCGGGCGAGTTCGGTCTCGAGTTCCGTGCCGAGTTCCTGCTCCTCGTCCAACCGCGGCGCGCTGTACGGGTTGATTCCAATCGCGTCGCTGCCGAAGTACCGGGCGACGGCGGCCGCGGCGAGTTGCGAAGCGACGGCCATGCGCGCCGGATCCGCCAGACTGATCGAAAACGATTCGAGCGACTCCTTCACCAATCCGACAATCGCCCAATTCCCACGTCCAAACATTCCTTGCTCCTGGCTCTCCGGTCCCGGGATTCCATCCGGCGCCGCGGCGCACGAGGATTCCGCCCGGAACACGGATTCACTGCTCAATCGCGGCGGATTCCGCGCGCGGGCGGCTCCCGGTGTCAGGGAAGCCAACTGATAGCGCCCGGCCGCCGGAAAGCGGCTCTGGGTACAGAATCTTTATGATAGCGTACCCGGAGCGCTCAGCACCGCCTGCGCCAGTTTTGCCCCTTCCTCCGGATCCCACTGCATGCGGGCATGCAGATGCGCCACATGCCCCTTTGCGTCCACGATCAGCAACTCGATTCGATGGTGATTCACCGTCGTATCCGAGTAGTTCACGCCGAGGTGCCAGCGTTCCCGCAACTCGGCAAAGCCCGTATGTGCGCGGAAGAATCGATGGTCCGCCGAGAACCGGACTCCCCGCGCCAGGCCATAGCCCCGCAGCCGTTCGGGCAGGTCGAAGTCAGGGTCATAGGTAATGGCCGCGGTCCGCACGTCCAGCTTCTGCTCGGCCAGCGCCAGTTGCAGTTGCGCCAGCCGGGTGATGGTCAGCGAGCATTTGTACGGGTTGTTGCAGCGGGTATAGAAAAAGACCGCGACACTCGGCTTTCCGCGGAAAAACTCCTCGAAAGGCACCTGCCTGCCGTCCTGGTCCTGCAGGCCGATACCGGGACTGGCGGCGCCTATTGCGCCAATCTGCAGCAGCGGCTTGGGGGCGCAACACGCGCGGACTGCCGGTGACGGCTCGGGTGCGTGTCCGTTCGCCTCTGCCAGTGCGGCGTGCAACTCCTCGGTCACCGCGGGCGAAAACTCCCCTGCCTTTGCCATTTCCTCTAACTCCGCTCGCGGTTCCGCGGTCAGGCCCACGCCGCGCAAGCCGAGCCACCGAAGAGTCCGGAAGATCTCCCGCAGCGCCGAGGTGGGATTGGCCGCCGGCCAGTCCGGTTTGTACTGTTCAAAGGTGACGGCATCGTCCTTCCGGCGAATGTTCCGCACCGCCTTGACCAACAGGCCCGGCAACTCCGCGCCCGGAGTCTCCATGCCGCGGACCGCCTTGGCGGCGGCCGCAACCAGATAAGCCGAGTGGCCGCTATCGAGCTCTTCCAGTACATAGGGAAGCCCCTCGGCCGGTAATCCCGTCCGCTCGAACGCCGCCAGCAGATAGCCGCGCATGCGGATGACCTGATTCGCCCCGCGCCCCTCGTACAACGCCAGCCGCTCGGAGAGTAATGCAGCCAGTTCGGCACCGCCGGCCGCCGCATCCACAAAGCGGGCCAGCGCTTCTTCCGGCGTATCCGCGTTCACGGCTTCCTCATTTCATCACTGAACTTCCGTGCGGCGTTGCCGAGCGCGGAGCCGGCAAAGTCGACGCGGAGACGATCGGCCGTGGCGTTCAGATGCGCGTCCTTTCGCAGGTTGGCCCGGTCACCGAAGACGGTCAACGCCATCAGGCACATGGCCCGCAGTTCATCGGACTCCGCGTCATTGGCGATGATGGCCTTTGCCTCCCCTTCGAATGCTGCCGCGTCCAGCACCCGCAGCGTATGGGCCGCGCGAGTGCGGGCTTCGAGGCCATCGGCCGGGTTGCGGAGGATCGTCCGCAGCAGCGGCGCCGCGCCCGGGTCCGCCGCCAGGCTGCGGATCGCCTGGATTCGCGTGGCTTCATTCGGCGGCCTGCTGGCCAGCTCCCGTAGCAGTGCGTAGTGCTCGGCATGAATGTCGTAGGCGAGCAGTTCCACCGCCTTTTCCGGCGGCACCAAGGCCGCTGCCGGATTTTGCAGCCCCTCCATCAACAGCCGCTGCGCAAACTCGTCCTTGTGCTGCGCCAGGGCGCTCAGAGCTCGTTGCCGGATGTCCGCATCGGCATCCCGCGCCGACTCCCGCAGCGCTGCCAGGAACTCGGGCTGGCTGGCCTGCAGCCGCGGCGCATGAAAGCTGGCCCCCTGCAGCGCCTTCAGCGCCACCACCCGCAACGCGGCCGGCTGGTTGGCGTCCTTCACCAAGTCAATCGCCAGGTCGACGTGCTCCTGCCTCTCCTTCATCTCGCCGCCCAGTCGGCCCATCAACGCGGCACGCAGTTCCACTGCCTCTGTCTGGTCCCGTACAATCTCCGCCGCCCTACCCGCCTCTGTAGTGTCCTGCAACCGGTCCGGCAGGGCGGCAATGCGTGCCTCCACGCTCATCGTTTTGTCTGTATGGACCCGCTTGCTTTCCGGCATTTTGAACCTCAGGTTTCAAAGGGAACGTCGTCGTAGCCGAACCCAAGTTGATTCGCCAGGTCGAGCACGCCCTGGAAGTCGAACATGTCCCGCACCCGCGGCATTGGGACCTGCGCCACCGCGGCCGGCGTTGGTGATAACGTTCCGCCGGGCGCCGTCGGCGGCCGGTCCCCTGGCGCACCGGTGCCGGCCACTCCGTTCCATGGCCACATGCTGTCGTTCCGGTTGTGCCCGATTCGGGTGGGCGCTGTCGGGTATGTGGCATCGCGCTCCGCCGGGTCCGCCGCGTCTATGTTGATGCGCGGATCCGGCGGCAGTTGCCACTTCGCCCAAAGGCGGTCCACGTTGCAGTGCAGAAGAAAGAACAGGGGGTCTCGAACGGCGGTATCGATAGTATCGATGAACCCGGTGAAGCTGACGTGCGCCGCGCCGTGCGGATTCCCTTCCATTTGTGTGAAGTCGGCGAACCGCTTGCCGGGGCCGCCCAGCGCGAGTGTGGCCGCCTCACTGATCACCGGGTCGTCACTCGGCGGCGTACCGTGCGCCGCCTCAGTCGCCGTGTCGAACTCCGCGGTCCGGTCTACGCCTGTGAAGCTTTCGGTGGTCCATCCGGCCATGGGATTGTCCGATGCAAACGGTACGCCCAGGAAGTCCGGTTGAAACAGTCTCGGTGCGGGTTGGTCGAAGCGCCAGTAGGGCATCGTGACGCTTGGATCGTGCTTCTGGATCTCACGCTCCAGGTCGAGCACATAGGCTCGATGCCAGGGCAGGAAACCCATATCGCCGTGTGCCTCGTCGCTGCCGGCGTCGCGGTGGATGTCTCGAAATGCGCCGTAACTGAACACAGCGTCATTCTGCGCGTTCGCCCTGGCGTAGGCTGCCACGAAGCGTTCACGCTCGGCGTCGGTCAGTGACTCCGCATTCTTGCGGATGCGGATCATGAGAGTCTTCCTTGCAATGACGGCGCCCGTCGCCGTGGCCACCACCTGGATCACGGCGTCATCCTCGCTCTGGCTGGGACTGCCGAACTTACCAGCAATATGGAAATCCACGGTGGTCCCGTCCGCATTGATATTCAGCGCCAGCGTGTCCGTCCCGCGCGCGCCAGGGGTGTAGGTTTCGTAGAAGACGACTTGGCCGCCGCTGGCCGGCGTGCGATTCTCCAGCCGGATGGCCACCGGGCCCGTGGCGCCGGCCGCCTCCCGCATCCGGACGTGCGCGCGCGTGGGCGACCAGGCAATGTAGTTCTTGCCATTGGGGTAGACGCCATCGATCGTCACTTCGGCCTCAATCCCCTTGATCACGCGCACCGTGGCCGTCACCTTCTTCTCCGGCGCCACCAGGTAGAGCATGTCGAAGGTTACATCGACCGCGGCGTCGACTCGGTCCGGCGCGTGGAACGTCAGCGTGGCCGGGCGTCCCGTGCCGTTGGTGACGCTGGCGTTAACGGTGGCGCCGGCCGGGAGTGGCGATGTGACTGTCGGTACCGCGATAGGCGGAATCGGCATCTGGAATGTTGTGCTCGCTCCGGCGCTGACGGGTCCGATTGCAGGCACCGTGATCGGCGAGATTCGCAACGGCACTTCCTGGCAGACATTCGAGCGTTGGGCCTCTGTCAACCGGACCGTGCCCTCCTGCCCGGGGCCGCTGAATACCGCCGCGTCCGCCGCGTACGTCGCAACGATCTCGAGTTCATGTATCTCCGGCGCCGCGCCTGCCGCCAGCGCGGGCGCGTTAAAACGCAGTCCAGCGATGACGCCTGCATTGGCGGGCGCCGTGCCCTTGTAGCGGAGGGAATAGACGGCCGCCGGATCGCCGGTGACGCTCAGCGTGAGTTCTTCCGTCTCAACCAGCTCGTGCGGGGTGCCGAGCGCCGGCGTGATGACCAGTGGCGTCACCGTGATGGTACGTAGCTCAAAGAAGTCCGCCGAGAAGAACAGCATCCGCTGCACCCGGTCCAGTTCCCCTGGGGTGTGCAGACGGTAGCTTCCTGGCTCCGATGCCGCAAACAGCGCTCCCAGCACGTTGGCCGCCTTCGACTTCATCGGGATCATCCAGTTCGCACGGAAATGGACCTGTCCCGGCATCCGCCCGGAGTCGAACGAACCGGCTACCAGGTCCGTGGCTGACTTGCCGGCGGGGGGCGCTGGCGTCTCAACCGTCAACGAGTCCACCAGCCGGTCGCCCAGCTTGGATAGTCCGGAACCGGTATCCCCCGCGCCGCGGCCGTACACGAAGGCATGCACGCGGGAGAACTGGCCAACAAATATCTCATTGGGGCTGGAGATCGTGAACGGGTTGTAGAGGTCCCCCGACTCGAAAGACGCGTCCTGTTCGAAGTTCACGCGGCTCTGGTCGAAACCCGCCGCGGCGAGCGACAGCGGATAAAAGCCCAGCAGCGGAAACCAGTTTTCCCGGTTGAGCAGCCCGGACAGCGCCCGTCCCCAGGCCGTGGGGATGTGGTCGCTCCATAGGCGCTCCAGGTTCAGGCTGAAGTACTTGTTTACCGCGCTGTCGATGGTCTGGAACGCACTGACCGCCGCCTTCACTCGCGTGCCGCTGGCGACATCCTCCAGGTTGAAACGCAGCGTCACCTGGCGCGCGCCGGCGTTGACACTTTCGATGATGTTGAACAGAGTCTCTCCGCCATTCGGTGTGACCTCGATCGGGTTGCCATCGGAGAACGCGCCCATGTCGTTGAAGGAATCGTCGAACGTGATCACCTTGCCGTTCAGCACTCCGTTGCCTTCAGCGTCCTCTGGCGCGATACCTGCTGCCGAGCCGATGCCCCAGGCGATCACCGAGAACAGCTTGTCCACCAACCCGAGGCTGATCCATTTCGTCAGGTTGTGGGACGCATGGCCGGCGCCCTCGCCGCCGATGGCGAATCCCAGATGGAACAGCCACGGCAGCGGCTGGCTGAAGAAGAATGGACCCAGCACGGCGTACTGCCACACGTGGCGCATCTCGTGCAGTTCCACGGCGCGCCGCCGGTTGACCAGTTCCTCATCCATCGCCGACGGCAACATGATCAGTGACTCGTCCAACTGCGCGTCGTTCGTCGTGATCCCGGTCGGATCCAGCCGCTGCACATCGCCTGTGGCGCCGAGCGACGGCACCGCCACCGGGTCCTCCAGAATGACCTCGCTCCCGTTTAGCGACTGCACCCGTCCATAGGCCTCCTCGAGGTTATCGGTAAGGTGCAGTTCGTCGCCCACCACATAGGGTGCGGCCCCGGCCGTGGTGAGGCGCAGGACAACCGGAGTGGCCTTGGCGTCCACATGCAGCGTGGACGCGTCTGTGGTGAACTGTTGCACGTCCAGATTGGCGGCATTGGTCGGGGCGCTGTCCACCTTCGCCACGACGGTGGGCGCCGCGGAGATCGTGCGGACCGCGCCGCCGGTGGTGGCGCCGCTTGGCCGGATGAAGAGCAGGTCGTTCTGGACCGGTTGGGCCGGATCGTCCACCGTCAACAGCACCTGGTCACCGGGCGCGGCTGAGGGAAGTCCTTCGTAGGTGCGGCTCATCACGAGATCCGTTGCCGTGACGTTCGTCCCCGTGGCGAAGGCGGCTGGCAAAGCCTCGGCAAGCGTAACGGTGTCCCCTGCGATGTCGGCCACGGTTGTCAGAACCTCATTCGCGCCCGCCCGCACCCGGACGGGCCGGTTCTTCTTCAGCCTGGACCCTTGCCCGGCCGTAGTCGTGAGCGTCGTCGGGTTGGTGACACCGGCGCCGGCCACCACACCTGCCACTAACAACTCTACCGCCAGCGCAACGCCATGGAGCGCGGCCGGCATTGCCGCGATGGGACAACGAACGAAGACGCCGGTGACGATGCGGCGATCCGTGACGCCGCCTGCGGTGATGGCCAAGCCGTTGTACCGCCGGAGTCCGGTCAGATTGCCGCAATCCACCATGTCACCGGCCGCCGCCTGATTGTTGACCGTTGTTCCGCCATCCAGCTTGATGATTTGGACCGGGTCATACGCATCAGGCGGAGTGAGAGCGGGCAGCGTGGCGTCCAGCACCAGGTTGACAGTGCCATGGACGCGCACCACGCGGCGGCCATGATAGGTATCTCCCCGGCGGATACTGACGAAGTCATCGGCCGCAAAGTCCGCCTGATGGGCGGCGGCCGCCAGTTGCACCACGATGGACTCTGAGTGGAAGTCCGCGGCCGTGGAACGATCGCGGCGCACGGCGGGCAGGTACTCACTGGCCGTAAGACCAGTGGCGGGGAACTCTTCCGGTATCTGCCGTTCATAGTGAATCGCCGTGCCACGGACGAACGTCGTGGTGCGGCAGATATTCTCTGTGCCTTTGTTCAGGCGGACGATGCCGGGGTCCAGCCGGACCAGTTCCACGTTCTGGCTCCGCAGCGGCGCGGGCAGCGGTGGATCGACACCGAAGCTGCCGCCGCCCACGGCGGTGTTGATCCGCCGGAACTGGTCCTCACCGCCGGGCAGCCGCACAGCCACCCAGTCGAGGAAGTCGAAGGTCTGTGGGACGGTGGCCCCGCCGGCCGCGGGTGTGAGCGCAACGGCGCTCAACGTAACGCCGGCATTGTCCACGGTGGCTGTGGCGCTGGTCTTCGGATTGCGGACCGTGAAGGTCGATGCTGCCGCCGCGTCGATGGCCGCCTTGTAATCCTGGGCGTTGGCGGCGATCAGGATGTCGCGCTGCGACGTGTCCTCCAGATTGCGCAGTTGGTCCCCGCGCGCCCAGATCACCGCGCCCATCGTAAAGACGCCGTCGCCCGCTGTATAGATGCCGTTCAATGGAAAGGCGTAGGGCACCATGAGGCGGGAGGAGGCAAGCAGCGGCGGGATAGCGTTGAAGATGCTGATCTTCTCGTAGAACTCCCAGTACAAGAAGGAAAGCGGAAACAGCAGGATGTTGGCGACGATGTTGATCACCTCCATCTGCAGCGCGACGCTGGTCACCTGCATCTGCCAGAAGAACGACGAAATCACCGACCAGAAAAGGCCAAGCGGATTGTGGCCGTTGGGGTCGGAGCGATTGATGGGATCGTAGTCGCACCAGCAGTAGGCCGCCACGGCATCGTTCGAAAAATCGGTGCCGCCGGGAAGCCGGTCGAGGACCCGGCGCATGTCGCGTGGCAGATGATTCCATGTGTCTGTGCCGTACCAGGTGTCGGGTGTCAGGAACTGAGCGGTCAGGGAGTCGAGCCAGCGGGAGCCGGCCAGCCATAGTCCGGTTTGCGGATCTCCGAACAGGGAGGCAAACCCGGGCACGCCATCCGCAAGATGCGCGCCATGCCCGAAGGGATCGCCCAATGCCACGGCGCGCAGGTTCCCCGCAGTGTCGCCGATGGCCGCCAGCCGGCTGCCATGAATACGGTGGAGGCTGGTCACTTCGCCCGCCGGTCCGAAAATACCGATGCAGTTCTGCGCCATCCACAGGTAACGCTTTGTCACCATCCCCTGCGCGTCGGCCTCGGCCAGCCGCTGCCCGTCAAACCCGGCGATGTAGTAGCGAATACCGTCGGATGCCTCACGCGCCACCAGCCGGCCGAAGCCATCGTAGTGATAGCGGATCCGCTCGCCGCGGGGGAGCCTGACACCGTCCAACTGCCCGTACAGGTTGTAGCTGTAGACGCGCTCTCCCTCCGGCCGTTGTTCACGTACGCGCCGGCCAATCGCGTCGTAGGCAACAGTGCCCGGCGGCACCTCCGCGGGCGAAGGCACCGGCATCGGCGCGTGGACTCCATACGTGTAGGGAACGCCATTCCAGCCACCAAGGCGGCCCTCGCTGTCATAGACGAACGTGTCGTCACCTGCGCGGACAATCCGATGCCGGTCGTCGAGTTCATACTCCAGCTCGATCGCATCCCCGCTCTGCCCTTGATGATGGACGCTGGTCAGCCTGCCTCCGGCAAGTTGCTCGCCCATGGTGGCGCCATTGGCGCAGGTCACCAGCGTCTGCTGCAGCCGGCCGTCAAAGCGGACTTCGGCGAGCGGGCGACCGGGCCAGCCGATACGGGTGATGATCTGGCTTCCCTCCCGGCTGGCGCGAAAGTGGATCCATGCGGCGGTCTGCGGATAACGGATGGCGTTCACCTGGCCGCGATTATCATGCCGGTACTCCACCACCCACTCATGCCCGTCAATGCGCTGCGTGAGCCGGGCGGGCAACCCGGCTTCGTCGAGTTCGACCACTGTCTCGGTGCGGCCAAGCCGCGCTTCCAGTCGCGACGCCTCGGTTCGATACTGCGCCTTCTCGCCGGAGCTGTGCGCCGCTTCCGCTATATGGCCATCGGCGTCGTAGCGGAACGAAAGCGTGGAGCCGTCGGGCTCCTCAACCCGGCGCAAACGCCTGGCAAGGCTGTAGACCTCAACGCGCACGGCTCCATTGGCCAAACGGGAGCGGCGGGCCACTTCGTCGGCGCGGAGGCGTTGCGGGGGAACTGCGGCATCAACCGATGGAGACACTGGCGCTGGCACTGCTGGCTCCTCCTTCCGGGATTGCGTCGAGCACTTCGTCGAGCGCCCCTTCAATCCGGCTGACCACCTCCGGCAGGTCGTTGCGAACCCGGTCGATAGCGTCAATCAGCGGTTCAAAAACCTGGCTCACGTCCAGTTGCGCTATCAGGTCGCTTACCGGCTGCAGCGCCTCGACGGCGGGCTGCAGTAGTGCGCTTGGCTTCAGCGCCGCCACTCGCTCCTGCAGCGTGACGAAGCCCGACATATCGGGCAGCAGTCCGTCCACCATCTCCTGCAATGCCTGCAGCAGAGCGTCCCGCAAACCGTTCAACTGGTCGGCGATGAACTGCGGATCGAACACGTTGAGCTTGGCCTTCACCGCATCGAAGATGGGCTTCACGTCGTCCTTCAGCCGCGCCGGACTCAGCGCCAGAATCTGCTCCTTCAAGGCCGCATGCAGGCGCCGCGCGAGTTCCACGATGTGGCCCGGGCTGATCGGCAGCAGGAAGTCCTCGATGGCGGCCATCAGTTCGTCAATGCCCGCCATCAGCGGTTCCTGCAGCGCAACGATGCGGCGGCCGATGCGGTCGAATGTCTCATTGATCTGCGTTCGCAGCCGCGACGGGTCGAGGTCGTCGATGAACTGCCGCAGCCCGCTAACGCCCGCCTCGGCACCCGCGAGGAAGGCGGGCAGAAAGCGCTGCATCGCGTTGAGGCCAGGAATCGCCGCGCGAATGGCGCTTAGGTCCACGGTCGCGCGGACGCTGGCCGAAGCGGTCAGAATGCCCTCCACCTGCGTCGGCGCGGGCACCAGCAGCAGCGGGTTGAGGTCGGGAAGGATCAGCCGGATGCGGGCCACAATGGCGGCGTCGCCGGAGGAAAGCTCCGCGCGCGCCGCCGAAGCCAGCCGCGCCGTCGCCGCATGATAGCCGTCAACGGCCAGTGCCAGGCGATTCGATACGGCGGCCGGATCGAAGTCCCCGTAGATCGCCGAGAGCGCCGCCTCGGCGCGGAGCGAGATCGTCTGCGGCTGCAACGCCTGTAGGCTCAACTGGAAAGCCTCCTGCAACAGGCGCACGGCCGGCTCCACGACCGTGGCGTCGATCGGGTCGAACATTTCGCGGAACTTCCGGGAGATATCGATGAGCGGAATCAGCATGTCTCCCGGCCGGAACCCGAACAGCGGCTCGTCCGCCTCCGGCGCCAGGCCAATCGACTGCTTCAGCGTGGCGCCGGCCGAGGTCATCACCGAAGGTGGTCCGGCCGCAGATCCAACCGTTTCGCCGATATGTTCGCTGTGCGGGGCTACCAGCGAGAGGAGACGGCCCGGCTCAATCGCATTGATCAGCGTTTCCACCGGGCGAAAGACCTCCTCAAGCGGCGCGAAGATCACGTCCGGGTTGAGGATGGAGTCGATGCGCGCCGTCAACTCGGCGAATAGACGCGTCACCGGCGCCAGCAACTGCGTCGCGTCCAGTCCGCGCACGGCGTCTTCCACCGGACGCAGCGCCTCCTGGATCAACGCCCGCAACCGGTCCGGTCCGAAATCCCGCAGGACCGTGAGCAGTTCGTCCACGGGCCGGTCAAGGAGTTGGACGATCGACTGCGGGTCGAACTGCTGCAGTTGGTTCAGCGCTCCGCCTATGGCTGTGGAGGCTTGGCGGAGCAGGGGAGCCGGGTCAACCTTGGCCAGTTCCTCGCTCAATGGCGGATTGACGGCGCCTGCCACATCGATCCCCCGGAGCAGTTGCGCGCCCTCGTGCAACACCGATAACGCGGCCGATGGCAGCTTGGAGTAGTCCAGCGCGGCCACCTGGTCGCGTAGCTTATGCAACTCTTCCACGACAAGGTCCGCCGCTTCCAGGATGTCGAACGCATCCAACAATTCCTTGATCCGGCCGACGCTTTCGCTGATCTTTTCAATCGCCGGCTGGAGCTGTTCCAACAGGCTTGTCAGATTGCCGACCAGTTCCTCCAGTGTCTGGCGCAGCGCTGCCAGTTCCCCGTTGATCTCCGCGAAGGCATTGTCGACATTCTCCCAGAGGCCTTCGACCGCGTTGCGTACCGCGTCCGGGCCACTGGTCTGAATGCGATTCTCTACATCGGTGAAGAAGTCCTGAATGGGACGCGTCAGGGCTTCGGCGTCCAATGAGTCGATGGCGACGGCAATGTCCCGCAGGAATCGTTCGGCCTCCCGAGCAAACCCGGTGAACGGCAGCGACTCGATGGCAACCAGTAGGCGGTGCTGAAAATCGAGCAACAGATTGCGGAGCTGACCGAGCGGGCTCCTCTCGAGGAACTCGCGCAGCCCGTCGGCCAGACGGCGGACCAGCGCACGCGCCTCCTCCGGCGTCGGAGACCAGGACTCCAGATCCGTGGCAATGCTTTCTATCTGTGCGCGCAGGCCCTCCAGCAGCGCACTCAGGCGGAAGTCGGGAATCTTCGGTACCGCGGCAGCGGCCGGTCCAACGGAGGCGAGCGATGCGTCCAGCCGGACCGCGGCAAGTGCCGTTATCGTCTGCGACAGTAGGCGGTCACGGGCGGCTCTTGCCTCCAACATGCGCCGCGCCTCGATGCGCAGTTCCGACTCAATCCGTCCCCAGTCGACGGCCACTCCTGTGGCGAAACTGGCCTCGATGCCCGCCCAGAAAGCGGTACGTTCCGTGTGGCTGGTGCGCCACAGCGTGACGTCGGGCCCAGGGGGCAGCAATTGCTCCAGGGGGCGCAGTGCCGCGTCCACCAACTGCACTGGCCGCTGCAGAAGGTCGCGCGGGGCGCCGATCAGAACCCGTGCCAGAAAGTCGGCCAGTTGCTCGGCTGACGGGGGCCGGGACCGCCACTCCAGCAGCGACCCGAACAGCCGGAAGAACTCAGCCAGCTCTCCGAACATGGCGTTCACTTCGTCGCCGGGACGCAGCCTGCCGGTTGCTGCGTCGAGCACCCGGCCAACGCCCTGTTCCAGTACCTGATCAAGCCGTCCGGAGAGAATCATCTCCTTGCCCTCGCCGAAGAAGTTGAGGGCGGACTCCACCGAAGCGCGCGTGGCGGCGATATCGGCCAGCGCCCGGTCCGGCAGGCGGCCGGTGACCTCCGAGATGGGCTGCAGCACCGCATCGAACGAAGGCAGTTGTTCGGAAACTTCACCCACCCCGCCGAGCGCCGTCAGCAGCGCGCCGAGCGGATTGCCGTTGTCCTGGCCGCTGCGGACGGCTTCCAGCGCCGTTCGCGCCGTCTCCACCAGCGTCTCGATGCGGCGCGGGATCTCCTCCAGGTTCTGGAGTTGGCCGGCGTCGGCGTTGATGGTGGCGGAGATGCTGATGGGCACGGCTATAGCTCCGGGTCGTAGGTGATGACGAAGTTTTCGATGACGGCATCGGCAATGGTGGTGGAAGCCAGGGCGAAGTGCTTCACCGTCTTGCCGGCTGCCGGCGTTGCGGCAAGTAGACCAGCGGGAATGGAAGTCTCGGCCGAGAGGCCTTCGGCGCTGGCCATCAGGTTGGCGACGCGCACCGCGGTGCCCTCACGTAACTGCAGGGCTGGCGAGGGGTTCGGATCGTCCGTCAGAAGTAGCTGGGCGAGCAGATTTTGCGGCGGACCCAGCGGAGTGTCGGGCACGCCCCATGTCCGGCCCTGGTCGAAGCTCAACATCGGCGCTGCCCCGCCCATGCTGTCGGTAAACCAGAGTGCGCTGCCCTGGTTGGTGCGGAGCGCGAGCCATACGAAGGGAGCCCCCGGGTGCAGTGGCTGCGGAAAGGTGAAGTCGAGCCATGCGGACGTCCCGGCCGGAATCTGGCGGACAGCTGGTTTCCCGGCGATCTCGCCAGGGGCGCCGGCCACATCTCTGCGTGCCTCGATGACCGCCTCCACCGCTTCATTCGCCTGCAGCATCAGACGAACCCGCGCCACCGGCTCGGAGCCGGCAACCGGAAGCCTTGCGGCTGCATGGACGGTCTGACTGGAGATCAGACCCTGTACCGGACCCGCTAGGGGAGCCTCCGGGGATGCCGCGTCGCGGCGTAAGCCCTTCGGCTTCACAGTCAACCGGAAAGAGTTCTGTTGCGGGGTCACGCCGGACGGAACGGCAAACGTGAAGTCCGCGCGGTCGCCCGGCAACCGGATGGTCTTGGGTTCAGTACCGAGCGGCCGCGAGACATAGACGGCGCGGAGCGTCTTAGATACGATCTCTACCGCCCCTGCTGAAGAAGAGTGAAACCGCAGCGAGACGCCGAGCGCGGCGGTATCCCTGTTCGCGGTCCTGAGCTTTTCTGTAAGGTGCCGTTGCGCGAGCGGCGCGAAGGACACGATCTGTTCCCCAGAGGCGGGCAGGAGCATGCCGGGGTTGTTCCACAAAACGACCTCTTCGGCCGATGCAAGCGTCAGGGTTAGATCCTGTGGGACTGCATCCAGCACAACCGAGACGATGCTGATGGGCACGTCCAGCGGTTTAAGCTCATCCGGAGTATCGCCGGTAGCGAGTTGGAAAAGCCATGCCGAGCCCATCACGCCCGGCAACTCCGCCAGGTGGCCGCCGGAGACCAGGGTCAGCGGGAAGCCAGGCAGCGCAGGACCATACATGGCCCCCAGAGAAGGCAGCCCGGGGCTGGCAAAAACCGGCACGCTCGAACCCTGCTCTGCCATACGGACCACCAGGCGGACTGTGCCGGCCGGAGGCGGAACGGGCTCCGAGTAACTGAGAACCACCTTCTTCAGCATTCCAGGCCGGGCTAGGCGAAGCGTCACCCCGCCGCCTTGTCCTGCCGTTGCCGTGTAGTCGTGGGTTTCCATCTCCAACGTGCGTGAACGGATGCGCAGCTCCGCCTGTGAGACCTGTACTTCGTCCATGTCGGGAAGGTATCGAATCGCGAGTTCGCGGCTTGCATCGCCGCCCGTTGGGTCCTGGAATTCAATCCGGTCGCTGGCGAAGGCCAGGGTTCCCCGGAAGAGCTCCTGAATCATCGCCGGACTGAACGTGGATTCAAACAGGAAGGCGCTCACGCCGCACCTCCGCGGATTCGGACGGCGATGGAGCCGATGAACACGCCTGCCTTGCCATCCGGCGTGGCGAAGTGCACGGCCACATACTCCGTACGCTCCCCGCTGGCGAGCGCCGGCGCCTGGAAGGTGATCGCCGTTTCCGGTGTCGCAACGGGAATGATTCTCACCCCGGCCTCCGTACCGGCGGCTCCATTCGTCACCGTTCCGCGCGCTGCTGGCGGCGCTGTGCTCAAGACCTTCACCGCCACGCTCGCCGCAACCGGTGGCTGGCCGGCCGCGCCCGGCCGCAGCAGCGGTAGCGCTCCAATCCCCAGCGTTACTGCCTGTCCGGCCGGTACCACGGATTCGCCACCTGAGCCACTGTCCATCGGCTGCAGCGCGATTGTCCGGGAGAAGTCCTTCATGATCCCGGCGGGCGCTGGCGGAGTGGGCGGCCAGATGTCGATACGGCACCGGTACAGCAGTTCGGCACTCAGTGCGCCGCTAGGCATCACGATGCTGCCATGGCCCTTTTCGAGCACGAACGACTGTACGGCGAAACCCGCATCGCCGCCGCTCTCAAACGCGCGGCCGTTTCCCACATCCGGTGCGGCAAAGGCGTGGGATGCCAGCGACATGTCTTCCAGAAGCAGAGCACGCCCGGCGTCGATCGATGCCTGGTCTGCCGCCGCGGGCTGCATCTCGAATCGCATGCGCACGGTTCCATCGAGTCCGAGGACCCGCCGGCTGGAGGGCGGGGACAGCGTGTC
>CAZWDD010000052.1:0-23657 GCA_964632345.1 uncultured Solibacteraceae bacterium
GAGAGGGCGGGTTTTTCCGTTTTGCGCGAAAATTTTTGCGATCAGATGTCGAGGTTGCGGACATCGAGAGCGTTCTGCTCGATGAAGCGGCGGCGGTTCTCGACGTCTTCGCCCATGAGGGTGGAGAAGATCTGGTCGCTTTCGACGACATCCTGCAGGTCGACGCGGAGCAGCGAACGCTTTTCGGGGTTCATGGTTGTCTCCCACAGCTGTTCGGCATTCATTTCGCCGAGACCCTTATAGCGCTGCACGTTGGCGTCCTTCATGCCTTCGTCGCGCAGGTAGGTCAGCAGGTCACTCCAGATATTCCTGGTTTCCCGGCGTTCGTCCTTGATGACAACGAACGGCGGCTGGTTGTATTTCGCCAGCTGCTTGGCGAGGTTGCGAACACGGCGGTATTCGGGCTGGGAGGCCATTTCGATGCCGATTGTCCGCTCCATATTGGTCGCATCCTGGTAGGTGACGCCCCAGGCGTCGTGCATCTCATCGGCTACCAGGGTGGCGTTTACCTTTAAGGGCTCGAGGGCCTTGAAGAGAAGCTCCACGTTGGCCTTCTGCTGGAAGTCGACTTTGGTATCGACGGGCAGGTCGGCATTGGTGAGGACTTCGACGACGCGGGCATCGCGGAGGCGTTTTTCCAGACTCTTGAAGAGCGCGGCGAATTCATCGAGGGAGATGAGGAAGTTGCGGAACTCGGCGCCTTCCAGGCGCTGGCGGTTGCCTTCAGGGCCGTACTCAAGCGAGAGACCCTTGGTGGCGCGCTGCAGGATTTCCTTGGTGAATTCCTTGTCGTCCTTGATGTACTTCTCTTCCTTGCCCTTCTTGATACGGTACAGCGGGGGCTGGGCGACGAAGACATGGCCGCGGGTGATGAGGTCCTGCATGTGGCGGAAGAAGAAGGTGAGCAGGAGGGTGCGGATGTGCGAACCGTCGACATCGGCATCGGTCATGATGATGATCTTGTGGTAGCGGAGGCGGGCGACGTCGAAGTCGTCCTTGCCGATACCGGCGCCGATGGCGGTGATCATGGCCCGGATTTCCTCATGGCCGAGCATCTTGTCGTAGCGGGCCTTTTCAACGTTGAGGATCTTGCCCTTGAGGGGAAGGATGGCCTGGAACTTGCGGTCGCGGCCGCTCTTGGCGGTGCCGCCGGCGCTTTCGCCCTCGACGAGGTAGAGTTCGCAGAGCTCCGGATTTTTTTCCTGGCAGTCGGCGAGTTTGCCGGGCAGGCCGCCGGAGTCGAGCGCTCCCTTGCGGCGGGTGAGATCGCGGGCCTTGCGGGCAGCTTCCCTGGCGCGGGCAGCGTCGATGGCCTTCGACACGATGCGTTTCATGACGTTGCCGTTCTTGTCGAAGTACTCACCGAGTTTTTCGTTGACGAGCTGGGAGACGGCGCCGGAGCAGTCGCTGTTGAGTTTGCCCTTGGTCTGCCCTTCGAACTGGGGCTGCGGAATCTTGACGCTGACGACGGCGGTGAGGCCCTCGCGGACGTCGTCGCCGGAGAGGTTCTCCTTCACGTCTTTGAACAGGCCGGCGGCGCGGCCGTACTTGTTGATGGTGGAGGTTAGGGCGCTGCGGAAGCCGGACAGGTGGGTGCCGCCGTCGACGGTATTGATGTTGTTGGCGAAGCTGAAGACGGTGTCGGAGTAGCTGTCGTTGTACTGCAGGGCCACTTCCATGGTTAGCTTGCCGCCGTTGGGCAGGTCGCGTTCGCCTTCGAAGAAGATGGGCTTGTCGTGGAGGACGTTCTTGGACTTGTTGAGGTGGCGGATGAATTCGGCGATGCCGCCTTCGTAGTGGAACTCGAGGGAATGGGCGGGTTCGGCGCGTTCATCGTTGAGCAGGATGGTGAGGCCGCGGTTGAGGAAGGCCAACTGGCGCAGGCGGGCGGCGAGCGTGTCGAAATTGAAGACGGTGGCGTCCATGACAGTCGGGTCCGGCTTGAAGCGGACTCTGGTGCCGGTGCGCTTGCCCGCTTTGCCGCCCTGCTTGAGAGGAGCGAGGGGGATGCCCTTGGAATACTCCTGGGTCCAGGTGTAGCCCTGGCGCCAGATCTCAATTTCGAACTCTTCGCTGAGTGCGTTCACGCAACTGACGCCGACGCCGTGCAGGCCGCCGGAGACTTTGTAGCTGTTGGAATCGAACTTGCCGCCGGCGTGGAGTTTGGTCAGTACGACCTGGGCGGCGGAGACGCCTTCCTCGGCGTGGATATCGACGGGGATGCCGCGGCCATCGTCCTCGACGGTGACGGAGTTATCTGTGTGGATGGTGACCAGCACCTTGGTGGCGTGGCCGGCCATGCATTCATCGACCGAGTTATCGACAACCTCGTAGACCAGGTGATGGAGGCCCATCTCTCCGGTAGAGCCGATGTACATGGCGGGGCGGAGGCGGACGGCCTCCAACCCTTCCAGCACTTTAATACTGCTTGCGCTGTAGTCCTGTTCGTTGCTCAAAGTGTTCCGTTCCTGAGTGCTGTGGTAATCAAATGCGCATCGGCATCACGACGTAGCGATAGCGCAGGGGGGAGTCGCCCACGGGGCGCATTTCGCCGGCGCTGCCGGCATCCTTGAAGAGAAAAGAGACTTCCGGTTCATCGACGGCGCGGAGGAATTCGAGGAGGTATTGCGCGTTGAAGCCGATGTCGACCTTGGGACCGTCGTAGGAGACGTTGAGGGTCTCTTCGGACTCGCCGGTATCGGAGAGGGAGGAGTGGAGCATGACCTCGGAATCGGCGGCGCGCAGCTTGATGGCGCGGGAGCGCTCATCGGCGAACTGCATAACGCGTTCGAGACAGGAGCGGAGCTCCTCGCGGGGCATGGTGATGACGTTGGGCTGTTCCTTGGGCAGGACGCGTTCAAAATCCGGGAAGTTGCCGGTGAGCTTGCGGCTGAGCAGAAGACGTTCGCCGAGTTGGAAGAAAAGGTGATTGTCGTCGCCGGCGAACAGGAGCTTGGCATCGGGGCCGGCTTCGGTCGACAAGCGAAGCAGCTCATTCATCGCCTTGCGGGGCAGAAGGGCACGGAAGGGCTGGCCGTTGGGCAAATCGAGCGGGAGCGGGGCTTCCACGGTGGCCAGGCGGTGGCTGTCGGTGGAGACCATGGTTAGGCCTTCGGGCTTGACGAGCAGCAGGGCGCCATTCAGCGTGAAACGCGACTCTTCGGCGGAGATGGCGAAGATGGTCCGCTGGATCATGCTGGCGAGCATCTTCACGGGAAGCTCGGCGATGGTGGCGGGCATTTCCGGCAGTTCGGGGAAGCTTTCGCGGCTCATTCCGGCGATACGGGTGCGAGCCTTGCCGGCGGTGATGGAAGCCCACTGGTTGTCGCCGAACTTGAGATTGATTTCGCCGTCCGGGAGCAGCCGGACATAGTCCATCAGCTTCTTGGCGGGGATGGTGCCGGAACCGGCCTTCTTAACGCGGGCAGGGCAGGTGCAGCGGATGCCGAGTTCGAGGTCCGTGGCGGTTAGCGTGAGGTGATCTCCATCGGCCTCTAGCAGGACGTTGGAGAGAATCGGAATGGTGGACTTCTTTTCGACAACACCCTGGGAGAGCCCAAGTTCACGCACCAGATCGGATCGATTGACTGTGAATTCCATCGTCGTTGCCTTTTACCTGTCCCGCTGCTGTTGTCCGGTGTTGTTGTTCTGTGTTTTAGGATCACAGTATCCATACCGGAATCGTAGGGGCTGTGGATATGTTGAATTCTCTCTAAATTGTACTAAAAAAAAGAGCTTGGCGTCACGCATGCTTTTGGAATCCGGGGTGGGAAACGGCGGAAGAAGTCCGAGGGGCGGAGGAGTCCACAGGGATCCTCAGGGGATTTGGCGCGCCGCTGTGGAAATTTTTGTAAGACATTTAGAATCCGTCGGTGATGCTGTGGATAAGTCTGTTTAAGTCTGCGTCATGTTGGCGCAACTTGTCGATTTTCTGGATGGAGTGGAGCACGGTGGTATGGTGCTTGCCATTGAACTGGCGGCCGATTTCCGGCAGCGAGGCGGAGGTGAGTTCCTTGCAAAGATACATGGCGATCTGCCTCGGGTAGGCCACCTGTTGGACGTTGGTCTTTGCCTTGAGCTGCGAGGAGGTCATGTTGAACTTCTCGGCGACGGCCTTAATGATGGATTCGACGGTGATCCGCTTCTCACTGCCGGCGGAGAGGCTCTTCAGGACCTGCTGCGCCATGGCGAGGCTGATGGGGGAGTCCGTGACGCTGGAGTAGGCGATGAGTTTTACCAGGGCGCCTTCGAGCTCGCGGACGTTGGATTTGGTCTTGGTGGCGATGTGGATGCGGACGTCTTCGGGGAGTTCGACGCCTTCGGCCTCGGCTTTCTTGTCGAGGATGGCCATTTTGGTTTCCAGGTCCGGGGGTTGGACGTCAACCATGAGACCCCATTCGAAGCGGCTGCGCAGGCGGTCGAGCAAGCCGGAGACCTCTTTGGGAGGGCGGTCCGAGGAGATGACGATTTGTTTGCCGTGTTCGTACAGCTCGTTGAAGGTGTGGAAGAACTCTTCTTGCGTGCGTTCGCGGTTGGCCAGAATCTGGATGTCGTCGACCAGCAGGGCATCCGCATTGCGGTAGTGCTGATGGAACTGCGGCATGCGGTCCGTCCGGATCGAGGCGATCATCTCGTTCATGAAGCGCTCACTCGACGTATAGACGATTTTGCCGAGGCCTCTTTCCATGAGTGCGCGCCCGATGGCGTGCATGAGGTGTGTCTTGCCCATGCCGACACCACCGTAGATGAAGAGTGGGTTATAGCGACTGGCCGGATGGTCGGCAACGGCGCGGGCGGCTGCGTGGGCAAATTGATTGCAGGAGCCGACGACGAAGGAGGAGAAGGTATAGCGGGAGTTGAGCTGCGCGGCAGGGGCGGCGAACGAGAGTTCGGAGGAGGCCCCGGCCTGGCTGGAGATGAGCGCGGCGAGTGGGGAGGCTGCAACGGCCTGGGCCACTTCGTAGACCACTTTGGAAATCGCGAGTCCGAGCGCGGCGATGGAGCTGGCTACTTTATCGGCATACTCCTGCTCCAGCCACAGCTTGGCCGCCTCGGTGGGGACCCGGACCACCAGCGTGCCGGACAACTCCTCGATCTCCTGCGTCGGAGCGAGCCAGTTCTGAAAGCTCTCGGCGCTCACACTCTGCGACAAGTGCTGCTTGATGCGATCCCAGTTACCCATGTGTCGAAGTTGGTAGAGCAGCCCGATCGGAAAAGAGTTTCCCTCAGATTATCCACAGGTTGTGGAAAACCGGATGATTCTATTTGTGTAGTGGAGAATTTTCCTGAGGAAGGATGCCCGTTACGAGACCGGACCAATGGGGTTTCCATCGGGCCGGAACCTTAGTCTAGCACAATAGGACGCTGCGATTACAAGCGACTTAATTTTCTGTAAGTCCTTATTTTTCAATAAGAAAACATTTCGTTATCAATTTGTTTCTTTGGGTGGAGCGGGATGTGTGACCGGGATCACGGAGTGTGTGGAAGGGATGGTTTAAGGTGTAAACATGGGCCGGAAATCATGGAAGAAACGCATAGGACCAGACGACTCGCAGTACTGGAGGCGAGGTCTGCAGGGCGCGTTTCTTGTGTTGAATTTGTGGATCGGCGTGGAGTTTTTGTTGTTCGTGTGGTCGTATGAGGGGCGGTGGAGCGGGTGGACGCCGGCACGGCCAGCCGGAGTGGAGGGATGGCTTCCGATCGCAGGACTGATGAACACGAAGTACTATCTGGAGACGGGTTCCATTCCATCGATTCATCCGGCGGCGATGGTGCTCATCTTGACCTTTCTCGGCCTCTCTCTGGTGTTCCGGAAGGCATTCTGCGGCTGGCTGTGCCCGGTTGGTGCGGTGTCGGAGTGGCTATGGAAGTTTGGGCGGGAGACATTCCGGCGGTCGTTCTTTGCGCCGAAGTGGTTGGATATCCCGCTGCGGTCTTTGAAGTACCTGTTGCTGGCGGCGTTTCTGTACGCGGTGGTGACGATGGACGCGCGGTCGATCGGGGATTTCCTTCGATCGCCGTACGGGCTGGTGGCGGATGTGAAAATGCTCAACTTCTTCCGGTACCTGACGGGCGGGGCGGCGGTTTTTATTGGAATATTGGTGATTGCGTCGATCTTTGTGCCGAACGCATGGTGCCGGTATCTGTGCCCGTATGGGGCGTTGATGGGATTGGCGGCGCTGTTCAGCCCGCTGCGGGTACGGCGGGAAGCGGCGGCGTGCATCGATTGCGGGAAGTGCGCGAAGGTGTGCCCGAGTCATCTGCCGGTGGACCGGTTGGTGCAGATCCGGTCGGCAGAGTGCATCGGGTGCATGGAGTGCGTGGCGATCTGCCCGGCGGAGGGAGCGCTGGCGATGTCGATGGCGGCTCCAGGAAGGCGGTGGGCGCTGAGCGGGCGGACGTTGGCGGTAGCGCTGGCGGGCATCTTCGTTGCGGTGTATCTGGGAGCGCGGCTGACGGGCAACTGGGAGTCGGCGATTCCGGACCACATGTACCGGCAGTTGATTCCGATGGCGGGCGAACTGGACCACCCGCGTTAAAAGTGTCGGGGACCTGAGGGGAATTGTACCGGGTTCCCGCTTTTGTTAGCGTAGGGACTTCGTTGGTAAACGCCACATGACTGTTAGTATCCGTATCGCCGGAAAGCTGGTACACGTCTCGAACACTCCGCCGCGGTCCGCGTCGATGGACGTCGGGAACGCGGCGTTGCTGCGGCGGGTGCGTCTGGAGCCCGCGGCGGTACAGGGGCTGCGGCAGATGCTGGTGGCGGAGATGGGGCAGGTGGTGCAGCGGCTGGCGGACCCGCTGGTGCTGGAGGAGACGGCCAAGCGAGTGGCGGCGGGCCGGTGGACGCTGGCGGTAGTGGATGCGCCGCGGATATTGAATACGGCAAGCGGCGGGGGAGCGAGCAGCAGCTCTTCGGCATCGAGCGGCGGTGGAAGCAATGCGCTCTCCAACAGCCAGAAGACGTGGGTGGAAGTGGAGCTGTTGGATAAGACCAATCGGCCGGTGAAGGGGCTGGCGGTGGAATTGACGCTGCCGGACGGGTCGGTTGAGAAGGGCAAGTTGTCGGACAAGGGGTCGTTCCGGAAGGACGGAATCGATCCCGGGACGTGCAAGGTCCGTTTTCCGGAGCTGGACGGGCGGGAGTGGGCGAAGTCGAGCAGTTTTGCCGAAGGCGAAGTGGTGACGCTGTTCAAGGCGGCGCCGAAGATTGGGGCGGGGCCGTATACGGTGGTGCAGGGTGACCACATTGCGAGCATTGCGGCGGACGCGGGATTCCTGTCGTGGAAGACCGTTTGGGATGACGGCAAGAACGCGTCGCTGAAGGCAAAGCGGAACCCGAATGTGCTGTATCCCGGCGACAAGCTGGAGATTCCGGCGAAGCAGAACAAGGAAGAGAGCGTGCCGACGACGGAGTACTCGACGTTCCAGACGGTGGGAGATCCGATTCAGTTGAAGATCGTGGTGCTGGACTGGGCGGGAAATCCAGTGGTGGATACGGAGCTGGAGATCGAGCTCGACGGCGGGGAAAAGATCAAGACGGCCGGCGACGGCAGCGCGACGAAGAAGACGATGGACCCGCAGGGCAAGAAGGAAGGCAAGCTGAAGGTGAAGGGCTACGGCCTGGACCTGAAGGTGGGCCATCTGGATCCGGTGGAAGAGGTGAGCGGGCAGGTGTGGCGGCTAAACAACCTAGGCTACCGGGCGGGGAACACGACGGATCCGCAGGACAAAGTATTCCTGAGCGCGGTGGAGGAGTTCCAGTGTGACCACGGGTTGGCGGTCGACGGGGATTGCGGTCCGAACACGCAGGCGAAGCTGAAGGAAGTACACGGCAGCTAAGGGATGCCGGAGACGCCCTCGGCCGCGGTGACGGCGACGCTCTACGATGGGCGCGGGGTGGAGCTGCTGGTGGCCTACGCGGACGGCGGGACTGGAGCGCTGCATACGGTTCAGTTTGAAGAGACGCGGGCGGACAAGGCGGAGATCGGCGTGGTGTCGCGGTTTGCGTGGGAGCGGCGTGCGCACGCCGGGGCGGCACTGGTGGTGCCGGATGCGGGACTGCCGATGACGAGGCTGGATGAGTACTGGGTGCTGTGGAGTGACGATGGCGTGCTGTATGCGCAGTCGGCGCGGCACGAAGCGCCGCTGGCATCGCCGATGCGGGACGGAGAGTGGATCATCGATCGGCCGGTGGCGATGGCGAAACGGGAGCTGCATGTGTACGCATGGCAGGAGGGGCTGCTGACGCGGCGGCAGTTCGGCGCGGAGTCGAAGGTGGATGCGGTGTTGGAGCTGCCCGGGGCACCGGTATGCTCGCTGTGCGCGCCGGTGCCGGGAGACGATGGGGGGACGGCGTTTATCGGATGTGCCGGTGAGGTGGATGGATCGGTGTCGGCGACGGCGCTTTATGTGCGCGGGGGACGGGTGATGCGGCTGGACGGGAAGTCGGAAGGGCAGTACCGGCTGATGCGGCGGCACAAGATGGGGATGCATGTGGGGGTGAAGACGCGGCCGGCGCTGACGGTGTTGACGGAGAGCCGGGACGACGGGGCATACGCGATACTGGAGGCGAGTTTCGACTTCGCGCGGCAGGAGTGCGTTTGGAAGCGGACGCGGTTGGAGTTCGTGGCGCCGGGTTCGCTGGTATCGGCGGCGTCGTTCTATTTCAAGACCCAGGACCGGGGGGAGGGCTTTCTGCTGGCGCTGAACCGGGAGGGGCAGTTGCAGTCCCTGCGGCGGCGATTTGCGCAGACGCTGCGGACCGGCGTGGGCCGGCAGTATGGATATCCGATCCTGACGACGGCGGCAAACCGTTACGAAGTGAGGGGAGAAGGGGAAGGGATTTCGCTTTACAAGTTATAGAATTCCAGAGAGCGAGAGACGCTTATGCCGAACGATAATACGAAGACCCCGGCCGGAAAGTCCGCAAGCCACGCGGCGCTGGAGGGCTATCCGGTTCACGTCGCGCCATCCACCGGTGCGGAAAAGAACGTCATCCGTGAGGAGTTGAACACGGTTGCCTGCTGGCGGATCGACGATCTGCGATTTGACTTCAACTCGGCGTTTGTCACTCCGGATTCCAAGGACGAGTTTGCGGAGTTGAAGGCGTTGCGGGATGCCAATCCAGGCTGCCCACTGACGATATTCGGGCACGCGGATCCGGTGGGCGATGAGGAGTACAACAAGGCGCTTTCCGGGCGGCGGGCGGAGGCGATCTACGCTGTGACCGTACACGACACGGCGCGGTGGGAGAAGCTGTACACGAGCGACAACTGGGGGCTGCGGCAGGTGCAGCTGATGTTGCAGTCGGTGGGGCATGACCCCGGCGTGACGAGCGGGCAGGTGACGGCGCAATCGACCCAGGCGATCAAGGATTTTCAGACGGCCAACGGGCTGAATGCTTCGGGAACGGCGGATTCGTCAACGCGGGCGAAGCTGTTTGAGAAGTACATGCTGTTCCTGATGCCGGCGAAGTTTGAGAAGACCGAGTTTCTGGGAAAGGGCGCGGACGCCAACGGGAAGGCGGATTTTCAGGGGTGCAGCGAGTTCAACCCGACGATGGTGTTCTCGCAATCCGAGCAGGCGGCGTTTGACAGCGCGGCTGACAAGACGCAGCGGAACCAGGAGAACAGCGTGAACCGGCGGGTGCTGGCGTTGTTCTTCCGGGCGGGCACGGTAGTGCCGATGGACAAGTGGCCGTGTCCGCGCGCGAGCGAGAGTACGGCGGGGTGCCGCAAACGATTCTGGAGCGACCATGCGGCGCGGCGCGGGAACACGGCCGAGCGGCGGACGTTCGCGGAAACGAAGGATACGTTCGGATGCCGGTTCTATGACCGGCTGGTGGTGGCGTCGCCGTGCGAGGAGCCGGGTGGGGAGACACCGGTGGAGACGGGCGATATTCTGCTTGTCTGGACGCCGGAAACGGTGCACTGCGGTGACACCGCGGAGCTGACGATTGAGACGACCGTGGCCGGGGTGACCAGCGTGCATCTGGAGTTCGCGGCCGTGTTCGTGGCGGGCAATAAGGCTCCGGATGCGGTGGATGTGGCGCTCACCGGCGGCAAGGGAACATACTCCTGGAAGGTGAAGGACATCGGGTTCAAGAACGGCTCGTCCTACATTGAGAAGGAAGAGATCAAGGTGACCGCAACGGGCGGGCCGGCCAAGGGAGAGGCGATCCTCAACGTGGAAGGCCTGCACGAGGGCGGGCCGGAGGTGTTCGACGAACACCGCACCTGGAGCGGCTTCAGCAACCATTCCAAGTGGGAGCAGAAGATTGAGAAGTTCCGGAACTTCGTCCACGTGGAGTTTGACGTGATGAAGGCATGGGGCGGGACGCGGATCGACCTGACCGGTTTCGTGACCGGAACGGCGGGCGGGTGCCCGGGCGCCAATCACCGGTGGGGCCGGTCGACGACGTTGAACACGATGGTGCCGGACCAGTATTACGACGGCACCAACTGGGTAGCGCTGCCATCGGGGTTCACGCCTGGAGCGACAAACTACTTCGGGCGCACGTTCACCAAGCAGGGAACGAGTTTTGTGGGCCGGTATGGCGGGACGTGGCCCGAGGCGTTCGCCGATTACGACTTCAACGACGCCAAGTACACGAAGATCCGGCAGGACTGGTGTGACACGGCGCATAACGTGTGGTCCGACAAGTGGGACATCCGGCGGAAGAGCTGCGAATCGGACGTGGCGTGCACATGCTGCCGCTACGAAGTGGACATGACGATGGCGTTCAATGAGGTGACGGCGGACGCGGACGGCGTGGTGTGGATGGCGCCGGGATCGTTCCGCGCGGATGCGGCGAACTGGGCGATGGACGAGCCGAACCCGATGGTGGCAGCCCACGAAGCGGGCCACCACATGGATAATCCGGACGAGTACGTCAACGGCGCCGTGGACACCAGCGTGAACGGAGACGGCGCGGTGAACGGTATCGATGCCGACAGCATTATGGGCCAGAATCTGACCAAAGTGAAGAAGCGGCACTATAAGGGCTTTGTCGAGATGAACAAACGGATCATCAAGAGCAAGTACAATTTCGATTACGAATACGAGGCGGTGGATAAATAAATGGACCCCATCCTGCGGAAATCGCTCACCGCCGTAAAGGCCGGCCACGAGGGCCTGCTGGCCGGCTTCGGACTGGAGCGCTACATCGAATACGGCCCGCCGATGGGCACCTACGGAAGGCAGTGGCAGGAGCGGCTGGTGCTGCGCGGGACGGGCGCCGCTATGTTTGAGAACGTGCGCTCGATCACGGACGGTTCGGGCGATGAGGTGGGTACCTATCGCGGCGCGCTCTCGCCCGGGGAACTAGGCGAGGTAATTGACCTGATCGAATCGACAGGGATATTGGAGGAGGCGCCGTACCGGATTGAGCCGGCGGACATGCTGATCCGGATCACGCTGATTGTGGGCGGGATCGAGACCATCAAATACATTGGCGTGAACGAGCCGGAGCGCTTGACGGCGCTGCAGCCGCTGTTCAACCGGCTGCAGCAGATTGAGATGGGCCTGCGGGAGAAGCCGTCGCGCAGCCTGGGAATCGAGATGACGGCGCCCGATTCGGTGCCGGTGGGACAGCATACGATTCCGGTGACGTTGCGATTCGTCAATCGTGGGACAGAAGCCTACTGGATTCTGCATCCGAGAGCCCTTGGAAAGGGGGCCTATTATGACCGCTGCACGCTGCACTACGGCTACCGCACGCCGATTCAGCCGGGCATTACGCCGCTGCCGATTGAAGTGATGGAGGCCCCGTTGTTCTCCGATACCGAGACGGGACTGCGGCTGATCTGGATGCCGGCCGGGGGGGCGCAGGAGGTCCGGCTGCTGGCCTCGGTCCACTTCCAGCAGCCGGGCGAGCACCTGCTGCGGGCGGTGTACTCGAACTACACGGGCGAGGATGCGGTGGGCGGGGTGCCGCGGATGCGCGCGTGCGTGTTCAGCGCCGAAAAATCCATCCCCGTGAGTGGCTGATGCTGCGCCGCTACTTCCTCTTCGTCCCCTTCCCTGCCGCCTGTCAGCCGAAACCAATGGACTTCGATTTCTACTACGCCTTCAGTGACGGAACGCCGCAGACGCACACGCAGCTGACGATCGAGGGGGCGCGGGCGACGCTGGTGCGGCAGTCGGCCGGGGCGCCGGGAGAGGCGATCGGGATCTGGCGGCGGGATCTGGATGCGGCGGCGCTCGCGGCCTTGGCCGACGGGCTCCCGGCGAAGGCGCCGGCGGGTCCGCCCCTGGCGCCCGGCATGCCGAATCATCTGTTCCGCATGAAGCAGAGCGGAACGGAGCGGCTGCTGCGGCTGGCGCATGAGCCGGAGATTCTGGAGCAGGTGCGTCCCTTTATCACAACGCTGGAGCGCACGATCGCGATGGTGGCCGAGGCGCCGTACCGGACACTGTCGATCCGCGGTGTGGAGTGGACAGCGGATGGCCTGTCGCTGCAACTGGCGGCGGGCGGGACGCAGGCGCTGTTGATTCCAGACGCGGCGCAGGCGATACAGGTGCGGACCACCGGACAGGTCTTCCCTGCCCCGGCCGGTCCGGTGCGGCTGGCGCCGGGGCAGACCCAACGTTTAGAGGTGCGGGTGCCGCGACAGGCGGGGGCGAAGTACCAGGTGTTTTTCCAGCGCACGGGCACATGCCGGTTGGACTCCGCGGAGATGTTCGGCAGCGCGTTCTCGGCGCTCGCGCCACAATAGAGGTTTGCTTACCGTCGTTCTCGTTTCCCCTCGCAACCCGCTGAACATCGGCGCAGCGGCGCGCGCGATGTCGAACTTCGGTGTCTTTGATCTGCGGCTGGTGAATGCCTATCGCGTGGCGGTGGAGGAGGCCCGCAGCGGCGTCAACGCGGACCGCGTGCTGACTGAAGCGCGCGAATATGATTCCGTTGCGGAGGCCATCGCCGATTGCCATCTGGTGGCCGGAACGACGGGCGCCGGGCCGCGCGATGTGACGCTGCCGCTGTACGGGCTGGAGGAGTGCGGGCCGAAGATCCGGCGGGCGCGCGGGCGCGTGGCGATCCTGTTCGGCAGCGAAAAGTTCGGACTGTCGAATGAGGACATGAGCCATTGCCACTGGCTGCTGCGGATTCCGACGCGCGCCGAGCACCGGTCGATGAACCTGGGCCAGGCGGTGGCCGTGACGTTGTATGAGGTGATCCGCAACGCAAAGGCGCGGATGGCGCAGGGGCCGGAGCCGCGGGTGGCGAAGGTGGGCACCGAGGATCGCGTGTTGCAGTATCTGCTCGACGCCTGCGCCGAGTCCGGGTACTTGAAGCCGCCCGTCGACGCGTCGCAGACGTTGAAGCTGCGCCGGCTGATCCGGCGTTTGCGATTGTCGGAGCCGGACGCGGTGATGTGGCAGGGGATCTTCCGGCAGATCCTGTGGAAGTTGAAGCAGTAAGATCGAAGGAATGAACCGCCGAGCCCTTCTGGGCGCGCTGGGCGTGGGCCTTTATGGGCAGGCCGCGCCGGACATGCCGCGCCCCACCGAGCCCGCCAATGCCGACGCCGCGTCGCTATTTCCCACCATTGAACGTCTGGCCGCGCGGGGCGATTTTTCGCACTCGTTTCTGAACCCCCGGTATAAGAGCGTCAAGGAGTATCGCCGCCACGGGCTGCGCGTGATGCTGGACGCGCTGGCGGCCACGCCGCCGCCCGTCGCGCCGAACGCCGAAGTGGTGCACCGCGCCGACCTCGGCTATTGCATTCGCGAGAAGGTCCTGTTCAACACGACGCCGGAGTTCCGCGTGCCGGCCTACGTCCATATTCCGAAGGGCCGCGGCGGTCGGCTACCGGCAATTGTCGATCTGCACTCGCACGGCGGCATGTTCATTTACGGCAAGGAAAAGGTGATCGACTTCGGCGAGAACCATCCGTCGCTGGTGGAGTATCACAAGGCGAACTACGAGGGGCGGCCGACGGCGACGCAACTGGTGCGGCGCGGGTATGTGGTGATTACCATCGACGCGTTTCCGTTTGGCGAGCGGCGGATTCAACTGGACGAGGACTTGAAGTACGGGTGGGACCGGTGGAAGTACTCGGTTGAGGACCTGCGGTATCTGAACGGAAAGTGCCAGCGGAAGGAGTCGACGATCGTGAAGTCGCTGGCGTATGCGGGGACCACGTGGCCGGGCATCGTGGCGTGGGACGACATGCGGACGGTGGACTATCTGGTGACGCGGCCGGAGGTGGACGCGAAGCGGATCGGGTGCGTTGGGGTTTCCTTGGGGGGCTACCGGTCGCTGCTCTTGGCGGGGCTGGACGACCGGATTGCTGCGGGGTGCGTGGTGGGTTTCATGTCGACGGTGCGGCCGATGATCCGGCGGCACATGGACACGCACTCGTTCGTGCACTTCATCCCCGGTGTGCATGCGAAGCTCGACCTGCCGGACGCGGTGGCGCTGCGCGCGCCGAAGCCGCTGTTCGTGCAGCAGTGCCGCCGGGACGGGCTGTTCCCGCTGAGCGGCATGGAGGAGAGCGTGGCGAAGCTGGAGGCGATCTACCGCAAGGCCGGGGCGCCCGGGGCGTTCCGCTCGCAGTTCTACGACGAGAAGCACATCTTCAATGTGAAGATGCAGGACGATGCGTTCGCTTGGCTCGATAGCCATTTGCAGCGCTAATCTGGAGGCATGTCGAAACGGCTGCTGTTGGCTCCCGCGTTGTTGACTCTGCTCGTGACCGGATGCGCGAAGGCGCCCGATGCCCCGCCGCCGGTCGCAAAGGAAAAGGCGGCGAAGGTGAGCGATGCGGCGGCGCCGGTGTTCGACGCGGCGTTCTGGAAGACGTGGGCCGACGGGCAGGCCGAGCTATCGAGCTACGACCTGAAGTATCCGCGTTATGGCGCCGCGCGGCAGGGGACGGCCGTCTCCATCTTCGTCGCCGAGACCTTTGCCAGTTCGCTGCGGGTGAAGAGCGACCCCGGCGTGCGGGACAAGTCCGATGAGTTTTCCGTGATGAAGCTGAATCTGGTGGAGGACTTCCAGACCGGGGTGTATGACTACAACCTGATGCTGCAGTCCTTCGTTGCGCTGGAGAGCGTGAACGCGCGGCCGGCGGGTGTGTTGACGAAGGCCGCCTGGTCCAGCCAGGAGTGGTGCGGGAATCTGTTCAAGCAGGTGCTGTTCGATGATGGCGCGGTCCGTGTGACCAGCCACAGCTACTTTGACGGCGAGGGTGACCAGGCCTCCACCGAACCGTCGCCGGCGGCCGCGGTACTGGCTGAGGACGCGCTGCTGCTGTGGGCGCGGGGCATGGCGTGGCCGGTATTAAAGCCGGGTGAAAAGCGGGAGGCGCCGGTGCTGTTCAGCCTGCAGTCGGCACGTTTCAAGAAGGGGCCGGCACAGTGGGGCACGGCGGCGCTGAGCCGGGAGACGAAGGGGGATGTAGACGTCTATACGGCGAAGTTCAGCGATGGGCGGGAGCGGACGATTGAAGTGGAGACGGCGGCGCCGCACCGCATCCGGAAGTACACGGCGAGCGAAGGGGTGGAGGCGACGCTGATCGCCTCCGAACGGATGAAGTACTGGGAGCTGAACAAGCCGGAGGGCGTGGCGGCACTGGAGAAGCTGAAGCTGAAGGTGCGTCCGCCGCGGACGATGTAGGCTTAGATTTCGTACGGCCAGTGGGGGCGGGCGAACAGGCCGCCGTCGACGTAGAGCGTCTGGCCGGTGACGAAGTCCGACAGTTCGTTGGAGAAGAAGACGACGGCGCGGCCGATGTCCATGGGGGTTCCGACGCGGCCGAGCGGCGTGGCGGCGGCCCAGGTGCCCGCATAGTCGCCCGCCTCTTCCTTGGTGCGTTCAATCTCCACGGCGCCGGGCGCCACGCAGTTGACGCGGATGCCGTACTTGCCGAGTTCCACGGCCGAGACCTTGGTGAACTGCTCCATGCCGCCCTTGGATGCCGTGTAGTTCACCAGGCGCGGGAAGGCCACCTTATTACAGCCGGAGCCGATGTTGATGATGCGGCCGCCGCCCGATTCCTTCATCATCCGGGCAGCGTGCTGGGTGCAGAGGAAGCAGCCCTTGAGGTTGGTATCGAGGACGTGGTCCCACTCGTCTTCGGTGAGTTCAAGGAGGGCCTTCCAGGTCTGCACGCCGGCGTTGTTCACCAGAATGTCGAGCCGGCCGAAGTCGCGCTGGACGGCGGCGAACATGGCTTCCACGTCGGCGGCGCGGCTGACGTTGGCCTGGACAATGGTGGCGGAGACGCCCATGGCGCTGATCTCGGCGGCAGTGGCCTCGGCGCCGGGGCGGTCGCTGTTGTAGTTGACGGCGACGCTGGCTCCGTGGCGCGCCAACTGCAGCGCAATTCCCTTCCCTACGCCCTTGCTGGCGCCTGTGACGAGCGCGACCTTGCCTGCCAGATCCTTTTGCATGACTCTCAGTTTAAATTGCCGCCGCTTCGCGCGGGGTCCACTTGCGGGTGGCGAAGAAAAGGAAGAGGCCGAATGCGAGATAGATGACCGAAGTGGCCGAGAGGCAGGCGGCCATGCCGTAGTGCGTGGAGGCGGCGGCGATGGCCACCGGCGCGATGCCGCCGCCCAGCCAGCCGAGCGAGTTCATGCAGCCGACGGCAGTTGCGCGGCGTTCCGGCGGGACGTAGTCATAAAGAGTCGCCCAGATATTGGCATCGTAGAGCCCCTTGCAGAAGCCGAAGCCAACCATGGCGATGATCAGGACGGTGACGTTCAACGTCCAGCCGGTCAGGAACAGGAACGGCACGCCGCCCAGCAGGCCGAGGGCCTGCGTGAGCGCCCGCCCGCCGAGACGCTTCTGCGCGAAACGGTCCGCCAGCCAGCCGCCGAACAGGACGCCGATGACCGAAGCGATCTGCAGAAAGGCAGTGGCGCTGAAGCCGGCCATGGTCAGGCTGAGGTTGAAGGTGCGGAAAAGGTAGGTGGGCATCCAGGTGAGGAAGATGAGCGCCACGAAGTTCGCCCCGATGAAGGTGAGGATGAGGACCGGGACCATGGGGTGGGAGAAGACTTCGCGGAGTGGGACGGGGGCGGCCTCCTTTTCCTTCGGCGCTTCCGGTTCCCGCAGGAATCGCCAAAGGCCGATGCCCAGCAGCGTGCCGGCGATGCCGAACACGTAGAAGCCGCTGCGCCATCCGTAGTATTGGCCCAGATAACCGGCGAAGGTGCCGCCGGCGATGGTGCCCGCGTAGACACTCGACTGGTGGAACGACATGGCGCGGGACCGCGTGTCGGGACCGTGGAAGGCGCTGATCAATGCCATAGAGGCCGGGAAGTAGAAGGCCTCGCCCAGCCCTTCCAGGCCGCGGAAGATGACCAGGTGGGCGTACTGCGTGGAAAGTGCCGTAGCCACGGTGATCAGTGACCAGGCGATCAACCCGCCGAGCACGACGGTTTTCCGGGAGAGCTTGTCCCCCACCCATCCGGCGAACGGACCCGCCGCTGCATAGACCCAGGTGAACGCGCTGCCGACAATGCCGAGCTGGACGTCGCTCAGGTTCATCTCCCGGCCGATGAGCGGGAATACCGAGAAGATGGCCTGGCGGTCTGCATAATTAAAGAAGCAGACGAACCACAGCATCGCGACCAACCACCACTTGTAGGAAGAATTCGGCATGAACTGTTGATTGTAGATGCTGTAACGAATTTCCGCTTGCCGGAGGGTTTGGTTTCTGCGCAAACTGAAGTTTTCCGGAGGCAGCCCCAAGTTGAGTTTGAAGATGAGCGAAACCCCCCAGCGTTTGGAACCGAGCGAGCGATGGACCACAACCGATGCGTCGGAGATGTACGACGTCGCGGCCTGGGGCAAGGGCTACTTTTCGGTAGGTCCGGAAGGCCACGTCCGGGTCCATCCGAATAAGGAACCGGGCCGGCATATCGACCTGAAGAAACTGGTCGATACGTTGGTGTTGCGCGGGATCAATCCGCCGATCCTGATCCGGTTCGGCGAGATCCTGCAGAACCGGCTGGCCGAGATGAACACGGCGTTCCGCACGGCCATCAACGAACATAACTACAAGGGCGCCTACCAGTGCGTGTTCCCCATCAAGGTGAACCAGCAGCGGCAGGTGGTGGAAGAGGTGTTCGCCTACGGGCGGCCGTATCAGTTCGGCCTGGAGGCGGGTTCAAAGCCGGAGCTGATGGCGGTGATGGCGATCGCCGATAACGAGACGCCCATCCTGTGCAACGGATTCAAGGACGACGAGTACATCGAACTGGCGATGATCGGGCGGAAGATCGGCCGTAACGTGACGCCGGTGGTGGAGAAGTACACGGAGCTGGAGCTGATCCTGAAGCACGCGCAGAAGCTGGGCGTGCGGCCGTCGATCGGCGTGCGGCTGAAGCTGGCGAGCCGGGGATCGGGCCGGTGGAAGAGCTCGGGTGGCTACCGGTCGAAGTTCGGGTTGACAGTGACGGAGGCGATGCGGGCGTTGGAGCGGCTGAAGGAGCTCGGCATGGCCGATTGCCTGAAGCTGATCCACTTCCACCTGGGCAGCCAGATCACCAACATCCGGCAGATCAAGGGCGCGGTGATTGAAGCGGCGCGGATTTATGTGGAGTTGAAGCGTGCCGGCGCGGGGCTGGACTATATCGACGTGGGCGGCGGCTTGGGCATCGACTACGACGGGTCGCAGACGGACTTTGAATCGAGCGTGAACTACACGCTGCAGGAATACGCTAACGACGTTGTGTATCACATTCAGAACGTCTGCGACGGCGCCGAAGTCCCGACGCCGAACATCATCAGCGAGAGCGGCCGGGCCGTGGCCGCCTATCACAGCGTGCTGGTGTTCAACGTGCTGGGCGTCAGCGGATTCGGCGAGGAACAGGTGCCCGCCGAGCCGGGTGAGGACTGGGAGCAGCCGGTGCTGGACCTGTATCACTCCATGCACGCGGTTTCGCAGAAGAACCTGCTGGAGAGCTACCACGACGCGCAGGGCGCGCTGGATTCGGCGTTGAACCTGTTCAGCCTGGGCTATCTGTCGCTGGAGCAGCGCAGCATTGCCGAGAACATGTACTGGAACATCTGCCGGCGGGTGTTGCGCCTGGCCAAGGAGTTGGACTACTTCCCCGAGGAGCTGGAAGGGTTGGAGAGCATGCTCTCCGATACCTATTTCTGCAACTTCTCGCTGTTCCAATCCATGCCGGATAGCTGGGCGGTGAAGCAGTTGTTCCCGGTGATGCCGATTCACCGGCTGGAGGAGCGGCCTACGCAGCATGGCGTGCTGGGCGATATCTCGTGCGATTCCGATGGGAAGATTGACCGGTTTATCGACCGCCGCGACGTGAAGAGCACGCTGGAACTGCATCGCTTCAATCCGGGCGAACCGTACTTCCTGGGCGCGTTTCTGGTGGGTGCGTATCAGGAGATCCTGGGCGACCTGCACAACCTGTTCGGCGATACGAATGCGGTGCATGTGGCGCTTGGCGCGAACGGGGAGATCGTGCTGGATCATGTGATTCAGGGCGATACGGTGCGTGAGGTGCTGGACTACGTACAGTTCAACTCGCGTTCGCTGATCGAGGCGTTCCGCAAGGACGTGGAAGTGGCGGTGCGCGAAGGGAAGCTGGGTTACGAACAGGCCGGGCAGATTGTCCGGTTCTACGAGAACGGCATTCACGGATACACGTATCTGGAATCGGTGGAATGAGGCTGCTGGTCTTTTCCGACATTCACACGGACCGGAAGGCGCTGGAAAGGCTGATGGCAACGGAGGCGGACTTGTATGTCTGCGCCGGGGACCTGGTGAGTTGGGCGCGCGGGCTGTATGGAATGGCGGAGCTGATGCGGGAGAAGGCGGACCGGGTCTATATGCTGCCGGGCAATCATGAGGCGGCGTCCGACATTGCCCGGACGTGCGAGAAGTTCGGGTTTCAGAACCTGCATGGCCGTGCGATCGAGGTTGGCGGAGTGCACATTGCGGGGCTGGGGTACTCGAATCCCACGCCGTTCGACACGCCCGGGGAGTATACCGAGGCGCAGTTGGCCGACCGGCTGGCGCCGTTTGCGGGATTGCAGCCGCTGGTGTTGATCTGCCACTGCCCACCGAAGGATACCGAGCTCGACGGGGCAAAGCCGGGTGCGCATTTCGGCAGAACGGCTATCCGGGAGTTCATCGAGGCCGAGCAGCCGGCGTGGTTCTTTTGCGGCCATATTCATGAGTGCGAGGGCCGCGAGGCGCGGATGGGCGCAACGCGCGGAGTGAATGTGGGCAAGCGGGGCTATCTGCTGGATCTTGGCACGCTGGATGCGGCGGTTACGGCACCTGGGCCGCTACAATAGTAGAGATGACGTTGGACGAACTTACGCGGGAGTATGAGCCGCTCCGCCAGCAGGCGATCGCTGTGCGGAGCTATCTTTGACGCGGCTGCCAAGCGCGCCGAGCTGGCGAAATCCGAGGAGCTGATCTCCTCACCGGACTTCTGGAACGACTCGGAACGGAGCCAGAAGTTGATGCAGGACCGGAAGCGGCTGGAAAAGTCGATTGCCGAGGATTCCGAAGTGGCCGGGATGGTGGAGGAGATCGACACCTTCTTTGAACTCGGGCGCGAGGGCGAGGATGTGACCGGCGAGATTGCTTCAGGTATGAAGCGACTTGGTGCGCGGCTGGAGCAGTTGGAGACCGGCATGCTGTTGTCGGGGGAGAACGACTCGAAGTCGGCGATTGTGACGATTCATCCCGGCGCGGGCGGAACCGAAAGCCAGGACTGGGCCGAGATTCTGCTGCGGATGTTCCTGCGGTGGTGCGAGCGGAACAACTACCAGGCGGAGGTGACGGACCGGCTGGAGGGGGAAGGCGCGGGGATCAAGTCGGCCACCATTGAGGTGAACGGCGAGAACGCCTACGGGATGTTGCAGAGCGAAATAGGGGTGCACCGGTTGGTGCGGATTTCGCCTTTCGACGCCAATGCGCGGCGCCATACGTCGTTCGCATCGGTGTTCGTGCTGCCGCAGATCGATGACGATGTGAATATCGACATCAAGCCGGATGACCTGAAGATCGACGTGTTCCGGGCGAGCGGGGCGGGCGGGCAGCATGTGAACCGGACCGAGTCGGCGGTGCGTTTCACCCACCTGCCAACGGGGATCATTGTGCAGTGCCAGAACGAGCGGTCACAGCACAAGAACCGTGCTTCGGCGATGAAACAGTTGCGTGCGAAGCTGTATGAGTACGAGATGAACAAGCGCCGCGCGGCGGAAAAGAAGCTGGAAGACTCGAAGATGGAGATCAACTTCGGCAGCCAGATTCGGAGTTACGTTCTGGCGCCGTACCGGATGATCAAGGACCACCGGACGAAGCTGGCCGTTGGTGACGTGGACCGGGTGCTGGATGGCGATCTGGACGCGTTCATGCACGCTTACCTGGTGTTTAAGAAGACGGGTAAGACGGCCGGAGATGACAAGGACCTTGACGTCTAAAGCGGAACTGGACCGGGCGGCGGAGCTGTTGCGGGAAGGCCGCCTGGTGGCGTTTCCCACCGAGACGGTCTACGGGTTGGGTGCGAACGCCTTCGATGCGGCGGCGGTGCGGCGGATCTATGAGGCGAAGGGCCGGCCGTCAACCAGTCCGTTGATTGTGCACGTGGCGACGCCAGCGATGGCTCGGAAGGTGGTTGCGGTGTGGCCGGAGGCGGCTGAGAAACTGGCGGCGCGGTACTGGCCCGGGCCGTTGACGCTGGTTTTGCCGAAGGCGCCGCGGATTCCCGATGAGGTGACGGCCGGTTTGCCGACGGTGGGAGTGCGGATGCCGGCGCATCCGCTGGCGCTGGCGTTGATCCGGCGGGCAAAGCTGCCGCTGGCCGGGCCGAGTGCCAACCGGTTTACCGAGTTGTCGCCGGTGACGGCGGAGCAGGTGCGCCAGGGGTTGGGTGACGCGGTGGATCTGGTGTTGGATGGCGGGCCGTGCCGGGTGGGGATTGAGTCGACTGTCTTATCGTTGGCGGGCGAGGAGCCGGTTCTGCTGCGGCCGGGGATGGTGAGCCGGGACCAGATTGAGGCGTTGATCGGGCCGGTGCGGCTGGCCGGCGCCGTGGCCGACGGAGTGGCGCATGCGGCGCCGGGGCAACACTCCAAGCACTACGCGCCGAAGGCGAAACTGCGGTTGGGGGAGCCGGCGAGTGCCGGGGGAACGGCGTATCTCTGGTGGTCCGAGGCGCGGGCTGCCGAGTATGCCGTTCGGATGCCGAAGGATCCGGACCGGTACGCGGCGATGCTCTACGACACGCTCCACCGGGCCGATGCGCTGGGTGTGCGCGAGATTGTGGTGGAGCCGGTGCCAGCCGGGGCGGATTGGGACGGGATACGGGACCGTCTGCAGCGGGCCGCGGCGAAGTAAGCTAGGGCGATGGCGCCGACATTGCTGGTGAACTGGGTGGGGCATTCCGCCGGGGCGGTGGTGTTCGGGCTGTTTCTGTGGTTGCTGGGGCGGGACAGGAGTCCGGGGCGCAACCGTGCGGCGGCCGCGACCGTTCTGGCGTTGGTTTGGAATATGGCCGAGCTGGCGGGGTTGGTGGCGGGGGGGATGGGGCCGGGCTTGGGGGCGGTGGCGAGTGTGGCGTTCAGTCTGTTGCCGGCGTTGCTGTTCGATCTCGTCACGGGCGGTGCGCCGCGATGGGCGGTTGGGACGGGGTATGGCATCAGCCTGCTGGCGTCGGTTCTGCACCTGGGGGAGTTGGTATCCGACGCGGCGGTGTTGCACGGGGCGGGGCTGTATCTGGTGGCGGTGTGTTTTGCTGGTTTGGCGGTTTATGCCGCGCTGCGGCGGCGGAACCGGGCGTTGCCGGCGCTGGCCCTTCTGCTGCTGTCGCTTTCCGTGCTGCATTTCGGCGAGGGGCAGGAGCACGTGCATTGGTGGGCGGAAGTGGTGGTGCACCATGCGGCGATTCCGCTGGCGATGTTTGTGCTGCTGCAGGACTACCGGTTCGTGCTGCTGGATGCGTTAGTCCGGTTTCTGGCGAATATGTTGGTGGCTCTGGTGTTTGCCGCGGCGGGGCTTGCGTGGATGGAGAAGTGGCCGCTGACGGCGCTGGTGGGGCTGGGCGGGCTTTTTGTTTTGTATGCGTTCGCCCGGGTGCGGGTGCAGACGCTATTGACGCGGTTGGTGTTCGGGCGGCCGGACGATGTGGGCGTGCTTCTGGAGGCCATCCGGCCGGACGAAGACGAGAGCGCGTTTCTGGATGGGGCCGAAAGGCGGCTGCGGGAGTATTTCGGTGCAAGCCCCGTACCGGCGGGGGAGGAGGGCGAGGCCGGGCTGGAGGTTCGGCTGGCGGACGGGGAGACAAGGCGGTTGCGGTTGGGCCGGCGGCCGGGCGGGAGGCGGTACCTGAGTGAAGATCTGGCGGCGATTGAACAGGTTGGCGTGCGGATTCGGGACTGTATTGAGGAGATGCGGGCGCGGGAGATGCGGCGGTTGGTGACGGAGGCGGAGTTGCGGGCCTTGCAGGCGCAGATCCATCCGCATTTTCTGTTCAACGCGTTCAATACGCTGTACGGGATGATTCCGAAAGAGGCGGCCGGAGCGCGGGAGACGGTGTTGAACCTGGCGGAGATATTCCGGTACCTGCTGCGGACAGATCAAACGTTCGTTTCGTTTCAGGAGGAAATAAATGTCGTAAAAAGCTACCTGGAAGTGGAGATTTTGCGTCTTGGGACGCGT
>CAZWDD010000053.1:0-23492 GCA_964632345.1 uncultured Solibacteraceae bacterium
GATCTGGTACGACCGCGACCCGGCCCAGAAGCCGCTGTCTGAGGAATTCGCCAATGTCGTCGTTCTCAGCGACGAGTTCTATCGAGAGATCGCCGCGCACCCGATTCCGGCGGATCTCGAAGCCGTCAAGGTCCTGGCGGCGTCCCCGGCCGTTCTCGATCTCTTCGTTTGGCTCACGTACCGGTGCTTCGCCTCCAAAGGCCCGGAGCGGATTCCGCTTTTCGGCAATCTCGGACTCGTCCAGCAGCTCGGGTGCGTGGAGTACTCGCGCCCGCGGCGATTCCGGGCGATGCTGGAACATTGGCTGGCGTCCATCCGCGTGCTGTGGCCGGATTGCCCGGCTAGCATCGACCCGGATGGGAACTACCTGCGCCTCGGCCATGCGATCGCGCTCAAACAGCTCGGCCCCCGGCTGCTCTAGGGTGCGCGCCAAAAGGCACATTGCCACACGTCCCGGTAGGGGAGCGGAGATCGCACAGCGTCCGCCAACACCGCTGCGCTACGGCCGGCGCAGCGCGCCGCAGCTCGGTCGACGGCTTCGCATGTGATGAATTCCGCACGGGACTTTACGTGCGCTGGAAGCACTGCTGGGCGGAAACGGCGGCCTTACTGCCCGTGCAAAACGCTATCAGAGATTTGATGGCCCTTACTGCCGGCAGTTGAGTTGCGTTTGGAACGGAAAAGCGCCGAAGGATGTTGAAGATGGGATGGATGAAGGATGAACTGGAGTCGTCGAAGGTACCGCGATCACCACCACAGCCCCAAGGGGCCCCCATTCTCCAGGTATCTCCGGCCCGCTTGGCCACTTATACTGAGGAATCTTCCTATGGAACTTCGTATCGAGGGACTCTCCAAGACCTATTCCAACGGCGTCCACGCGCTCGACAACGTATCCCTTACGATCCCTCAGGGCATGTACGGCCTCCTCGGCCAGAACGGCGCCGGCAAGTCCACTCTTATGCGGACCCTCGCCACCCTCCAGGACGCCGACAGCGGCTCGGCCCGCCTCGGCGAAGTCGACTTGCTCCTCGAAAAGGACAAGGTCCGTTCCATCCTCGGCTACCTCCCCCAGGACTTCGGCGTCTACCCCCGCGTCACCGCCCTCGAAATGCTCGACTACCTCGCCGTCCTAAAAGGCATCACCAACGCCCGCCAGCGGAAGGACGCCGTCGACGCCATGCTCCACAAGGTCAACCTCTGGGACCATCGCAAAAAAGCCCTCGCCAGCTACTCCGGCGGCATGCGCCAGCGCTTCGGCATCGCCCAGGCACTCATCGGCAACCCGCGCCTGCTCATCGTCGACGAACCCACCGCCGGCCTCGACCCCGGCGAACGCAACCGCTTCTACAACCTCCTCGCCGAAGTGGGCGAAACCGTCGTCGTCATCCTCTCTACCCACATCGTCGAGGATGTCCTTGAGCTCTGCAGCCGCATGGCCATCATCCACAAGGGCCAGGTCCTCTATGAAGGCAACCCCGAAGCCGCCGTCCGCGATCTCGACGGCCGCATCTTCGAACGCCGCATCGCCAAAGGCGAACTCCCCGATTACGAAGCCCGTTACCAGGTCATCTCCAACAAAATGGTCGCCGGCCGCCCCCTCATTCACGTGCACTCCGCCGAGCCCCTCGCCGACGGCTTCGTCCCCGCCCAGCCCAGCCTCGAAGACGTTTTCTTCGCCACCATCGGGGGACTCCGCTAGTGTTCTGCCACGTCTTCCGCTTTGAGCTCCGCTACTGGCTCCGGGGCTTTATGGTCTGGGTCTTCTTCCTCATCATCGGCGCCATCGTCCTCGGTGCCTCCAGCTCTTCTAAAATCTCCATCGGCGCCGGCCTCGCCGCCGAAAGCGTCTTCAAAAACTCCGCCTACTCCGTCCAGATCTACTACGCCATCCTCGGCATCTTCACCATGCTGATGACCACGGCGTTCGTCAACTCCTCCGCCGCCCGCGACTTCCAGCACGGCTTCAGCGGCCTCCTCTTCTCCACCTCCCTCACCAAATCGGCTTTCCTGTTCGGCCGCTTCTTCGCCTCCTCCCTCGTCGCCATCATCCCCCTTCTCGGCATCTCCGCCGGCGTCCTGCTCGCCCCCCTCATGCCCTGGGCCGACCCCGTCCGCTTCGGCCCCGTCATCTGGGCCGCCCACGCCAAAGGCATTCTCTATTTCGCCCTCCCAAACACCGTCTTCGTCGCCACCGTAGTCTTCTGCATCGCCGCCCTCACCCGCAGCACCATCACCAGCTTCCTCGGCACCCTCGTCCTCCTCGTCGGCTACATCGTCAGCGACACCCTCGCTGGCGACCTCGACAACGAAAAACTCGCCATCCTCCTCGACCCCCTCGGCATCCGCGCCTATTCCATCGTGAGCAAATACTGGACCGCCGCCGAGCGTAACTCCGCGACCATCGCCCTCGAAGGCTGGTTCCTCTGGAACCGCCTCCTCTGGCTCTCCGTCGGCGCCGCGCTCTTCGCCTTCACCTCCTGGCGCTTTTCCTTCACAGAACGCGCCGCCAAAATCACCGCCCGCCCCGAACAGGCCGCCGCCCCCGCCACGCCGCTCTCCGCCGCTCTCCCCAACATCGACATCGCCCTGCCCAGCGCCGCCCGCTGGACCCGCTTCTGGTCCCTGTTCCGCTTCGAGTCCCGCGCCATCCTCCGCAGCACCTCCTTCGTCGTCCTGCTCGCCGCCGCCCTGCTCAACACCATTCCCAACATCATCTTCAGCGCCTCTGCCTCCTACGGCAACACCTCTCATCCCGTCACCTACTGGATCGTCGAAATCGTGCAGGGCTCCATGTACCTGTTCACCATTTCGATGATCACCTTCTATGCCGGCGCGCTCGTCTGGCGCGAACGCGACGCGCGCATGGACGAGGTCGAGGACGCCGCCCCCGGGATTGCCTGGCTCCGCTACTCCGCCAAGCTCTCCGCCCTCCTCTCCGTCATGGCCATCCTCCAGTCCCTCGCCATGCTCACCGGCATCGCCGTTCAGACCTACCAGGGCTACTTCCGCTACCAGCCCGGACTCTATCTCTCCGAACTCTTCATCTACGATTTCTCCTCCTTCGTCTTCCTCGCCGTACTCGCCTTCTGCGTCCACGTCCTGTCGCCCAACAAGTACCTCGGCTACTTCGCCTTCGTCGTCTTCCTCGCCATCAACGCCTTCGTCTGGGACGCGGTCGGCGTCTCCACCCGCATGGTCTCCTACGGCTCCCGGCCCGGCTACACCTATTCGGATTTCTACGGCTACGCGCCCTATCTCGCCAGTTGGTGGTGGTTCACCGCCTACTGGTCTGCCTTCGCCCTCCTGCTCGCCCTCTTCACCATCTCCATCTGGCCCCGCGGCAAACAGCCCGACCTTCTTCCCCGCCTCCGCTCCATCGCCCCTTCCCATCGCCGCACACTCGCGCTCACCGGCGCCTTGTTCTCCCTCCTCACCGGCCATCTCTACTACCAGTCCGCCGTCGTCAACAAGAACCTCACCTCCGACGCCTCCGACGACCGCGCAGCCGACTACGAACGAATCTACAAGAAGTACGCCTCCCTCCCTCAGCCCCGCGTCCTCTCCACCCGCTACGACATCGACCTGTTCCCTGAACAGCGCCGCCTCGTCGCCAAGGCCGAATCGCTCTTGGCCAACAAGCACGCGCAGACCATTGGTGAGCTCCACCTGCTCCTGAATGACGACCTTGACTACGATATCCGCATCGATGGCGCCACCCTCGCCTCCGACGATACCCGCCACCGCTACCGCATCTACAAATTGAATCCGCCCCTCCAGCCCGGCGAAACCCGCGCCCTGCACTTCACCGCCACCTTCGCCCCGAAAGGCATCTCCCAAACCGTCCGCTTCATCCAGATGAACCAGAACGGGACGTTTTTCAATAGCGACATCGCCCCGCAGATCGGTTACCAGCCCGGCGGTGAGCTCTCCAGCCGCCAAGCCCGCCGCAAACGCGGCCTCCCCGAGAAGGACCTCATGCCCCCGCTCGAGCGCGACTGCACCGCCAAGTGCGCCGATTCGTACCTGAACAACAACGCCGATTGGGTCATGGTCGAGTCCGTCATCTCCACCTCTCCCGACCAGATCGCCGTCGCCCCCGGCGCCCTCCTCCGCGAGTGGCAACAAAACGGCCGCCGGTTCTTCCACTACAAGCTCGACCGTCCGTCCGCCAACTTTTACTCCTTCCTCAGCGCCCGCTACACCGTCGCCCGCCAAGTCCACAACGGCATCAACACAGAGGTCTACTACCACGCCGAACACCCCTGGAACGTGCCGAAGATGTTGAACTCCATCCAACAGTCCCTCGACTACTTCATCCGAAACTTCGGTCCCTACCACCACCGCCAGGCCCGCATCATCGAGTTCCCCCGCGTCTCCTCCTTCGCCCAGGCCTTCCCCGGCACCATGCCCTATTCGGAGTCCATCGGTTTCATTGCCAAACTCGAAAGGCCCGACGACGTCGACATGGTGACGTACATCGTGGCTCACGAGATGGCGCATCAGTGGTGGGCCCATCAGGTACTCGGCGCCAACATGCAGGGTGCCACGCTGCTCAGCGAAACGCTCGCCCAGTACTCCGCCCTCATGGTCATGGAGAAGCTCTACGGCCGCGACATGATGCGCAAGTTCCTCGAGTACGAGACGGACCAGTATCTCCGTGCCCGCGGCCTTGAAGATATCAAGGAGCGGACGCTGCTCCTCGTCGAGGCCTCGCAGGGCTACATCCACTACCGCAAGGGTTCCGCCGCGCTCTATTACCTCCGCGAGATGATCGGCGAGGAAGCTATCAACCGCGCGCTACGCAAGCTCATCGCCGCGCACGCTTACAAGGAGCCTCCCTATCCGACCTCCTACGCCCTGCTAGACGCCTTGCGCGAGGAGACACCCACCGATCTTCAGTACCTGCTCGCGGATCTGTTTGAGCACATCACCGTCTTCAGCAACCGCACCTATTCGGCGTCGGCGCGTAAATTGGCGGACGGCAGGTTCCAAGTCTCAGTCGAGGTGGAAGTCTCCAAACTTCGGAGCGACGAGAAGGGGGTCGAGGTGGCCATCCCCGCCAACGATTACATCGAAATCGGCGCCTTCGCCGCGCCCGCGAAAGGCCAGCGTTACGGAAAGTTGCTGCATCGCGAACGACTCCGCCTCCGGTCTGGAAAGTCCACCCATACCTTTGTGGTCGCCGAGCTTCCGGAGAGGGCCGGGATCGACCCCATTCATCTGCTCATCGACCGCATTCCCGACGACAATCTCAAGACGGTGGCCGTCGTTGATTGAATGAAATGTCCGGCTCAGTATTTCCGGTTCTGCGGGATCGTTCCTCGGCGGCTGGCGCCCAGCTACGTCCAGAAGTTCGCGGTTGGGTCTGTTTCCGGCATTCGAATTGGGGCGCCGGCGTCCAATAGGCGTGCCTATGTCGAAGTGAACAAGAATGCAAGACGAATTGGAGGCATTCTAGGTGAACCCTGCGGATGATTGAAAATGGTGCGCCGATGTTTTACCCACAGCTGTACGTTAACCACTCAGCGGCACTCTCGGTTCCTTGCGAAGTGTGGCAATGCTGTGCGCGGATGCCTACACGCGCAACAAGTGCTGCAGACAGTCCGGAAGCCAACTCCGGCAGACGAATTGCCATCTCTCTACCGGTTTTTACGGGAAGGAGCACAACACGCCGAGCCCGCTTTTTGATCGAGGGTATTCGACTGTCCGAATTCGGCTCAACTCCAGTGCAGGGGAGTGTGCCGCCTAGGTTCGATCGTTCGTGATCGTCGTCCTAGAAGCGAGACTATTCTGGCGTTGGGAGGCCAGCGCTGCCGGCATTGTCTAGGACAACTGGGATGAATACCCCTGTAGGGGAGGAGACACCGTCGACAGTGACGATGAGTTCGTGGTCACCTGCCGGGAGAATCGGCACCTGGAAGCTGACGACATAGACGCCAACCAGGCCGTTGGCCAAGCCGGCGTAGAGGGGGGTTATGGATTGGCCCCCAAGGCGGAGGTGAACGGGGCCGACGGACGGATGGCCGCCGTTGAGGACCGGGGGGATGGTACCCGCAGGGAGGTTGGGGGTGGTGGTTCCGAGGCCCATTCCGTAGACGCCCACGAAATCGCCTGCCCGGGCGGGGCGGATGCGAAGGCCATTGATGGTGGTGACTCCGAAGAGGTCCGCGGGCGCGATGTAGGCGGTGAAGTCGAGAGAGAGGGCGGCGGCGTACCGACGGTTTCGGGGGTCGAAAGTAAAGAAGGAGGGGTTGACCGCCCGGGCTTCAACGGTGACGGGAGCGCTTCGGATCCCGTTGCGTTCAACGACGACAGTGACGGGGCCCGGATTAAGGCCGTCCGGGGCGACTCCGTTGAGTTGGTTCGGGGATGTAAAGGAAAGAAATGCTGGGCGGTCGTTGATGAGAACCCGCGTGCCGTTGAGAAGAGTAGGGGCGACGGAGTCGGAGAATTTGCCGGTCCAGTCGCCTGTGGCGTCGGCGAGGGCGGTTCCGAAGATAGAGAAAAATGCGCTCGGGGCGAGTGGGTGGGAATCCCCGAAGGAGGCTCCGTTGCGCACGCCAGCGGCGGTGAAGAACGGGGCTTGTGTGTCCGTGGTGGCGGCGAAGGGCTCGGCGGCTAGGGTTCTGGCCTCTTCGGCGGATATAGGGTTTGAATAGACGCGAAGGAGAGCGATCCGGGCAGTGGAGAAGTCGATGGTGCTCCGATCGGATTCGCTTTCGGAAAACAGGTTCACGACTCCGTTGGAGTCGGCGAGGTTGAGAGAGCCGGTAGCGAGTTCGAGATCCAGGTTGCCATTGGCATAGAGTCGGGTGTGGTTGGTAGAGACGGCAATGACGAGATGTAAGTACTCGCCGCTCTCGTAGCTGTGAGTTCCGCCAGGGAGGTGGGAGAGTTGGAGGCGATTGCGGGGATTGACGTACAGGCCGCCGTCGGAAGTATGCCCGGCGACGTCGACAATGCGGCGCTGTGAATTGGGGTTGCCCGCGAGGGCGAAGAGGATTTCTAGCGAGTAAGCGTTGGGGTTGATGAGGGAGGCGGTGTGTAATCGGAGGCCGCCATCGTTGTCGGCGCCGGCTCGGGTGTTGGCGACTTCGTAGACGGTGCGCGATTGACCGAGGACGGTATCGGTTAGGTAGATATTGGCCTCATTACTTCGACTTACGGATAGGAGAGTGGGCGCGCCGGGCGGGTACGGTTCGAGTGAATTCTGGAAAGTATACGCCGCAACCAAAGAGCCTGGCTGGCTGGCGGCGGCTGCGCTGGCGAGCAGGAATGCCGTGAAGAGATTAAACATATGGGGAAGGAATCCTCAGTCGATGGTGATGCGGGTGCCGCGTAGTTCTTTGAGCGAGATCATTAGTCTGTAGTCTGCGTGGTCGGTCCTAGACAGATATGCCGTTCCGCGTTTGTCTAGGAGCTGACATGAATTTGGAGCGGAGCTCTCCGGCCACACGTAGATCCCCTGCCGCGTGGACTGGCCCCGGCCGGTCGATAGGTGTAAATTGCCCATCGAGTTCGGGGTTCCTCACGTCATGTATCCCACTAAAGCGTTGTCCCTGGAGAGATCCACGGGCCCCACGTGGCCCGTCGATGGTCACCCCAATGGGAGGTTGGCAACGGTGTGTAGGTTCGACACCTGACTGCCCGGTACTTTTCAGCGCATCCACGATGCGTTAGCGTCTCGAGTCGCGTCACCCGAAGATTATCGCTCAGTTAGGCGAATTCTTCGCTAGGTTAGCGGTTAACCCGCAGGGGTGAGCGGAAATTGGTTGGCTCCCGCAGAGATCTCTCTTTCCGATCTTTCTGGCGATACCCCGTCCGGAGAAAGAGGGCGGAACGGCAGATGGCGGCCACTTTGGATGTATCTCCAGCCACCTTAACGTTATGAGAGTTCACTTGGCCGTCCACCGCAACCTAACGCGGTTTGAAATCGCCCGAGTCGGGTTCAGTGCCCCAACTTACCTTGGCGATTCAGGTCCCTTGCGCTGCATTTATGCCGCTTCGTCGGAGGCCATTTCGCGCACGCGGAGCCGCAGTCCGGAACGAAGAAGCGCTACGCCCCACGCGCGTGGGGAACGCTTCTCCGAAAACACTGGTGCCAACCGGGAGGCGGTTCACCCCCACCGCGTGGGGAAACCGGCGCTTTCGACGTCGATTGCTATGGCGTGTTCGGCCCACCCCCACTTGTGCGGGGACAACTAAGTTCGGGCTTCATAACGGACCTGAAAGGTCGGTTCACCCCCACGCGCGTGGGGAACATCTGCGGCTTGAGATACCCATCGCGGAACCGCGCGGATCACCCCCACGGTAGTGGGGAGGCAGTCTCAGAGGCCGCATTCCGGGCCAGATCATCGGTTCACCCTCACCAGCGTGAGGACTTTTAGTACACCCGGATACCATCGACCCGGAGTCTCGGTCCACCCCTCCCGGTTTGGGATGTGGCTGGATGCAGTGGAAACTGTCTGTCTTGCGTGGATGAGATCGGACGCGGACTCGCGGGCGAATTCCGTTCCTCTCGCTTGGAGAGATCGAGGCTGGACCACCCTCCTTGACTTGACGCGGGCCCCGGACTGTAGCCATCCTCCGCAACCGAGATTCCAACCGCGGGATTTGCGCTGCCGTGGCTCCAACCCCAGTGGCGATGGACTTCCCCTTCGGCCCCCTGCTGCTCGGTCTGATATCCGGAATGCCCCACCTGCGATCATCTTCGGTGGTACCTGCAACGCTTGGATAGGCATCGTCAAGTACCCGGGGCAATTGACAAAAGCCCATACCCATAGGCCTTTCCGGAGCCGATCCCTTGGCGAATGCAAGCTTGAAACAACTCTGTTTTAACGACCTCCAACCTCCCCTCGAAAGCAACTCCCGCGAAGGTAAGTCGAGTCACTTTTCCGTCTGGCAGTTGCTTTAAGCCAGACGTCCGAATCTGTCTGCAGGTCCGGACGTCAGCGAGGGTTGCCATGGTATCGACGGCGGCCAATCGGAACCCGCTCTGTTCGCCCTTTCGCTCCAGCCAGGCGATCCATTCAGCTTCGCCCCGCAGTTCCACACGTCGGCCATTGTTCTTCCGTCCGTCGTTGCTACTCTTTGTGCCGATCTTCTTGGTGGGATTTGCGAGCAGCTTAAAGCGAAGTCGGACTCCCTCGGCAACTCCATCGATCAGCAGCCCGATGTCTTTCTCCGCAGGAGGCGATCCAGCCTCGACCCAACCAGAGGGCAGGTTGCTCCAGTTTGGCAGAGTTGCCGATTGCACCAGCACGAACGGGCGGTCATGGCTCGTGTCGATCCGATACAGTAGACCGATTGCCGCGCGAGCACTTCCGTCCCTGCTCAGTGCATCTGGAAACGCGGACATGAGCGTCCGGTGCATTGCGATGCAATCATTTAGATCTCTCTGCGCCTCGCGAGAGCGAAGGTTCGGAACCAATCGGGACAGGTAAATGGCGTGGCTCATATCGCCACATCCCTCCAGATGGACTTTACCCCCCGCACACCAAACTCCCGGCGCTCAAAGGATACGGGCACGTCGGGCCTTTGCTCGTCGGCCGTAGCCAGCGGCGCCTCGACGATGAAGCGCTGTACCTGGCCCGCCCCGTCGACGCGAGCAGTGGCCGATCCTTCCCGAAACATTGCCAGAACCGTAACCAGTTCTCCGGCGCGGATTGCCGGGCCGTTTGGCGGAGCGTTGGAGAGGACAACCGGCAGGGCCGGAACGTAAGACTTCCTACCTAGCGACAGTGGCCAGACCGGCGCCCTCAATGCGCATTCAAGCAATTGCAGAAGCCCCAGCGGCCCTTCCAGACCCACCAGGAAATCGGCATCCGCTAAGTATTGACGGGGAGAAACAACGGTACCCCCTGCACCACCAGACGCCTTCCAGACGCCATAAGCCTTCCTGCCCAGAAAGGCGCCCCCGCCGGCAGTCTGATAGTCGACTCGAAGAATCCCCTCTCGGATCACCCGCACGCCCATTCTCAGGTGCGCCAACGCTGAGAGGCTTGGCCAAGGCCCCTGCCTGTCGTCGCGCGGTTTCCCAAGCGCCGCGCAGAGAAGCCCTACAACACCGCTCTTCGATGGGTCACGGCCGGTCTCCCGCTTGTCAAACCGGCTGTTCAGCCCCCACGACTGCATAGGGCCCGCCAGGCGCAGCAGAAGTGTGAATTCGTCTCGCTCCATCACAACTGCTCCTCCATCACGGCAGCGAGCGCAGTTTCCAGCAATTCCCCGACATTTCGCGCGCGAGTCACTCCCGCCGTCTGAAGCGGCTGGAAGTCAGCCTCTTCCAGGGTCGCAAAACTGGCACTCTTTATCCCATCGTTTCCATACATCTCCGCTAGTCTTCCGTAGTAGTGCGAAAGGGCATTCACGGAATTCAGAGTCAGGCCACCCCCGCTGCCGTCGACTGGCAGCGAGAAGGCATTTGCCAGTGACGCCAACCCCTTATCTCGTACAACGATCAGGATGAAGGAGGGCAGACTTTGGGCAGCAGAGCCATTCTGCTTGGCCTTCGGAATGGCCATCATGAAGCTCCGGAGAAAGGCTCGGAGGCCCGCAATGACCAGTTCCTGATCCCCCTGCAGATTCAGCCCGAGTTGAGCAACGCTCACGTTTGCGTAGCGATAGAAGCATGCGGAGTTGAACTCCTGCGTACCGATCATGCCGGCCCCGGTTTCATCCTCGCGGCCAAGATCGTCGACGGCTGTGAAATAGTCGATTTCGGTTGCCACCCGGTGTGTGGAAATGGCGTGCGCGACTTGGCATGCAGCATCCACATTCTTGTCCGCATCCTCGGCGATCATGCGACCGAATAGCGCTAAATCTACAGCGCGGCTCCCCTTCAGCGCTTCTCGAAACTCCTTCACCAGCTCTCTTGACACGTCTGGTTTCTTCTTCATTGATTCATCCAACAAGGCATTCCAGTGCAGGTCGCACAGTGCCGCCAGGCGTTCAATCTGATCGTTTCCAAGAAATAGCAGTACACTCGTCCGCTTCTCCTCCTTGACCCTCATATCCCACTTTGTTCCCAGTGCCTCGACGGCCAGCGACGCGACGGCTCCGGCCTGCACCGCATCTCGCTCGCTGCTTAGCCTGACCAGTCGTTCCGCCAGTGTTGCTGCCAGTCGTTTAGTGCGGACCGAGAGTCGAGAGTCAGGGACCAATGCTTCTTGGCTGAAGTACTCTCTTACCGAGCGCTTCCAACACTGGCTCGAAACTCTTGCCCGCCGGTGTCCACCAAACGAACAGTCCTTAGGCGATCCGGTATCATCCCGGTTTAGATTCGCAGGAGCGAAATTCTGTATGACGTGGATTTCAACGAACATTGCGCTTTTCCTCTTCGGTGACCCTTCTGAGAATCGGACGAACATCCGGTTCGTTGGACCTCCAGAAGTCTCGCCCCCATCGCCGTTGGACATCGCCAGACGGCGAGTCCCACGCCATGAGATCTCGCATAAGACTGCGGTAATCGACTCGGATGCCATTTGCCTGCAGGTACACGACAGCGTGCCGGAGATGGGCCGGCATTTCTTCGATCGTCGCGTTCAAAAGTGCGATGAGTCGCCTCTCAGCATACTGTGCCCCGTCCCGTCGGCCCGCTTCCGCCAAGGCGCTGCCGAGACTGGCTCCGGCGCCATCAGGATTGTTCGGAGAGCACGGATACACGGCAAATAGTCCAGCTATCGCATAACAGATTGCCTCCATCCCGTGCGTGGTTTGCTCAGGAAGCAATGGAGCTACCACGCGCATAGCCGCCGCCGGCACTACCGGCCATCCGCTGAATGATCGACGGAGCGCGGCGAGCGCGGGGCGGTCCCCGGCCGAAGTCGGAGATATTCCGGCGGCTCGCTCCAACCCTGAGACGTACTGTTCTGGAAAGTCTGTTGCCATCTCTCCCTCACTTCGTGTTGGCCTCGTGGGTTGCATGGTCAAGTCCTTTCTCGATCGCCCGAAGTCGTCGCTCCAACTCATTCCGCGCAATGGTACTAGCCCGGATCGCTCGTCCGATTCGCGTCACTCCATCGCATGCATTTCCAAAGGCCCGCCTCGCGGCCTCGATCACCTGCCCTGCCCACTCTTCCACCGCACTCCGCCTTGCAGCGCCTTGAAACTCTCTGTCGTGTAGTTCAGCGTCGCTCAGCGCAGCGAGCAATCGCTCGAAGGGCAGTCCGAGAAACGCCCAGTATTCCGTCTCACTGCCGAAACTCGCCGCCATCTGTTGCACGCGGCCGGGATCTGATCTCCCGCCTCCAACATGTAGGGTTGGCGCCAGGATCTCGCTCGCCAGTTTTTCAACCGACATCCGCAAGGCATGCGCAACGGACCCACCCAACCGCAGCGACGCGTGCAAAAGCTCGTGACACGCAGGACTACCGCACACCCCAGCCGAAATTGCGAACTGGTCTCGGCGCCACATTAAAACTTTCTGCTGCTTAGTGGCGATCCCTATCACCTCGATCCGGATCGGATGCTCTGCCTTCAGGATCTTGGCCTTCACTAACCGTGCAACCCATCCAACCACCAGCGGCGGTCGCCATTCTCGAGTCCCCGCGCGCATCCCAAACAACAGGCAGCCACAGTCCCGCCACACCGCCTTGTCTTCATCCACGCGAAACTGGTACCAGGATCGCTCTCCCGCTCTGGCGTCGCCGCGGACGACGAAGCTCTGCATGGACTCATGCAGAAAAGGATTCCAGAGTTCGGGCGTGTGATATCCGGGGGTGATCTTTACCCGCCGAACGATCACGCCCCCAGCGCCGAGCGCCTCTGGGAAGAGCCGAATCCTGCGACTCTGCCATGTAAACAGATCCAATCTTCCCTTAGGGCGGCGTTCTCCCTTTCCGGACTTTGCGGGTTGCTCCCAGGCCGGCCGGTCCTGTCGCGTTCCTCGAATCTCGCAGGCCACAAGATTTAGAACTAAGGTCTCGAACAAGCAACTCCCCTTCACAACACACAATGCACCGCGAGCAGCAGGACCGTCCTTCGCCGCTTTGTCGGTATCCCTCTCGCAGGTCCTCAGGTATCCGACCGTGCCAGCCAGTGCGAATGCCTGGTGAGCTATCAAGGCGCGCGCCGCAGCGGCCGGGGAGAGAGCGAGCGGCCTTTCGTCTACGGTGTGATCCACCAAGGTGGCGTTATTCCCAGAAGACACGTGGAAAACGAGAGTCGCGACGCTCCGGGGTTCGTCCTCCAGTGAAATGCTACTTGTCTGGAAGAACGGAAATTCCTCATCAAAGAGGTCAAAACGATGCCCCCATCTCTCCCAATAGGCGGCAAGGCACTCGTCTGGCAGTTTCCGGCCCGCCCACAACTCCTTCCAATCAGTGGTATTTCGGGGACCTAGATTGCGATGGAGAATCGTGATCACTAGGCGGTACAAAGCAGCGATCACCAAGGGTGACTCGTCCACGATTTCCACCAACTCATCGGATCGCCGCAGCAACTCGGCTAATCCCACGGACACAACCCGACCGCTCGGCTCCGCGCAGTAGATCCAGGGCTCTCGTACAAGGTTAAAGGTAGGCAAGCAGACTCTCCACTGCCTTTAGGTTGCGGTGTGCCTGCCCTGTAAATAGGCCAATACTGCCAAAGCTCTCCGGCTGCCGCGTCGGCCGCTCTTCCTGGCGAATCGGCAAGAGCGTGAAACTCGCCTTTTCGGCCTCCGCGGCGCCGAAATCCATCCGACGGACGACGCAACGTGCACGCGCAATTAATGCTCCACTAGACCCGCAATACGCCGCTGAGCACGAACACACGTTGTAAGCTTTACCCAACTCCATCCGGCCACCATCGAAGAATGACGCGTCAACAAGACTTCGGAGACGCGATGCCCCTGCGCTACGAATAGACGCTACATGAATCCGAACAGCGGTCTCAGCCTCCGGCCGGTCTTTCGCCCCAGGGTTCAGATAATCCCATTCCCGATAGGCGTGCGGATCTCCTGGCTTACATTCCCCAGGCCCCCGCGTCCCGTCTCCCAGTTTTCGACGGCAGGGCTTTTCGTTGGCAGGGCTAGCGGCCTGCGACTGGGCCGACAGCGCCACTCGATAGGGCCAATTCAGCTCGGCACACCGCCTCATCCAAACGTAGTCTTTGGAAAGAACCGTACGGCCACCGCCACGATCCGGTATGCGAAGCACCGGCAGTTCGGCGAGTTCCATCAATTGTCGCCGAGGTTCACTACCAACACGACTGCATGGAGGGCACCTTGGCGCCGTTGCGGCGTACAGGTGAACCACGTTAACGGGGACACGTGCCGACATTAGCTCCTCCCAGCTAGAGAAAACCTCCTTGACCATGACCACACACGCACGGCAACCACAACGGTAGTGTTTCTGGCAATCGAAGCCCAAACCGATCTGGCTACTTTATTTGGCCAATCAGATGTTCCGCCGCTTAGGGCGCGCGGCTCTTGGTACACCTTGTGCGGAACGCATCGCTTCTGGGTCTTGGCGAAGGATCTGTCCATCTTCGATAGAGCGGCCAATCACGGCTTGGGGTGATTGGCGCGCACGTACTCAAGGCAGCCGATCGCAACGGCGTTGAGTGGATCGCGCGCCGCCTTGATCTCAGAGATCTCAAGCGGAAGGCCCTTTGCTCGAACGGCTCTTTCAAACAAGTTCACGAATCCATGCGGCATCGAGGTACCACCAGCAATCACGATCGGAATCGGACTTTCGATCACGGCGAGATTCTCAGAATTGCTTAGGACATCGATAAGACCGTCGACCACAAACTCAATCAGATCCAGGTAGAAAAAATGAATAGCCCGTGTGGCAGGGTCCCGATTCTCGCCAGTCAACGCGAAACCGGTTTCCTTCAGTAGACGCATCCGGACCGTCTTATCGCCGGTAACTTCGGCACTTGATGCGTCAATAAAGTCGCCCCCACGCTCAAGGCTGAAGGCCATCACAGGCAGCGCAAGATAGTTAAGGGCGACATTCACCAATCCGGCTCCAAAACTGATCCCGATTCCGGTATATCCGGTGTGGGCCAACTCCGAATAGATCACTGCTTCGCCTTCCTGCACGGCGACGGGCCTGTAACCAAGCTCCTCGAACATTCTCTTGACCAGGCCCCTGTGGTGCATAAGTACTGGAATTGCCTGCCCCAGCTTTGTCCCTGCTGGGGCGCTTGGCACACTGAATCCGAGAACAGAATCCGAGTACTGAGCGGCCTCCACCAGGCCTGCCGTCAGGCGCGTCAGAACACTGAGGGCCGATCGATCTTGATTGTTCAGGCACCCGAGACGCATAGTCCTTTGGAGATCAGCGTTGTAGACCTGGGCAAACTGAACGCTTGCCGCGCCGTCGATCTCCAGAATTCCAGGCGTTGCTACATAGGAGATCCTTCTGGCTGCCAGCGCCTGCCTCGCGGCTGGAGTATCCCGCACCTGAATGTAGGCATTTAGGGCCGACTTGGTGACATACTCACTCCCATTGGGACGGGCACACACGATCCTGCTCGTGCCAATATCAACACCTGTGAAAAAGTTAATGAGTTCCGACATTCACGAATCCTTTCAAATAGGCCGCCATGGAAGCTCTCGGATATCGCCCGGCGGCTTAGCGTTATCCCGGATTAGCACTAGCTCTTCCCCAAACCCTGCATTCATGGCCGAGTCAAGGACGGTACGAATGAGTTGCAGCCGGTTCCGCAGCGTGTTCTCCACTTTGCCAGTCTGAAGAAATCTTCCTGAGCAGGAAATCGGAACATTAATCGTCCTGCTTCGGTGCAGCACGCGCAGTCCCAGCCGGCGCAATAGGGCCTTCGCACCTGATCGAGACGGTAGATAGTGCAGATCAACACCCTTTTCTTCAAGCCATCCGACGCCAGCCAGCGGCCTGGAGGAGAAGGGCGGGAGCAACCAATTTACTCGTAAGATTCCATCTCGATCGAGATGAGAAAGAAGAGTCTCCAAAACCCAATCAGTATTACCAGTGGTCTCAAGGCAGCTGTAACAGGTTATGGAGTCTGTCTTGATTGAGTAATTGTGTTCTAGTTCACTGATAGTCAGCGAGGAGTCAAAGAGTTCGTTGCAGTGCGACTTCATGAAGCCGAGAGGGCTGCAATCGACAAACATCCCCCGCCGGGCCTGGAGTCCCCTTCGCAAGGAAGGGATGAAAAGACCCGCTGGGACCACCCAACCCTGCGCGGTCGAAGAGGAAACATTCACTTCCGCCGCGCGCCGGAAAGAATAGCAGCGACGGCAGATAGACCACTGCTCCGGATGCAGTCCTACTCCCGTAAACGACGTCGATGTCAGTGGTTCTCGATGCCCACAGACGGGACAACTGGTAGTTCTGGAGGCCTCCTGTTCAGTTGGCAATCTCCATTGGGACTCTTCATGGTCGGCGCTGGGCTCGAGCGTGATTGGAGTCAACGACGATTCACAGACGTCGATTCCAGAGGAAGTGGTGAACAACGATAACTCGGGTGGCAGTGCTTCAACAACGAGGTTCTCCTGGGACACAGGGCCTTCCGCCGACTCGCTTCCGCCAACCTCCATCCTCTCGGGTGGGGTTAGTAGTTGAGGAAGGTAAGACATTACAGCGCTGTTTTCGTCAGCCGACAATCCGAGGACTTTAGAGTTCTTGTTCCCCCGGCTTCCGTAGGGACCTCTCAGGGATCCGCCCCACCCCCTGCCGTCATTTGGGAATGCCATTGAGTCCCCCGCATGGCATAGCGACTGAATGATGCCCAGACTGGGACCTATTCAAAGACCAGTCGAAGTCACGCTGCTTCCCGCTGAATCGTCGACACGGGCAGAATGACTGCGTTGCAGTTGCTGCAGAGATGCCCGAGCCAGCGACATACCCTGAGCGCGAAGAGCCCCAGGTTCTCTCCGTGATAAGGGTTCGGTAGGGATCTACCGGCGATGTTTCGAAAACACGGCACCAGGTGCCGTCACACTCCGCAGTCGACGCGGAAATGCAGTTCGCCCTATACAGGCCATGGCGAGAAACGATCTCTCCGTATTGGTTTTGAACTTTTTGGATAGACCTAAGGGTCAACAGCGCAGTTACCGAAGGCGTATTCCGGCGCAAACCGGAATGCATGGGAGAGCCGGCGGACTTCACGAAACTACAACGAAACATTGAACAAACCACTCCCGCGGCAACGTTCCACCGATGGAGGCCTTGTGAGGTTTTACCTTTTTCACGCACAGAACACTTCACGATCATCCGTTTGGCACGGAATCCACTTTCTGCGGACGAATGGAAGCGAGACTGGGAGTTGGCTGAGTTGGCAATACCTGCGACGTCAGTTCCGCCTCGATTGGACTGACGAGGGACAGGCAACTGGATGCAAAGTCTGATACATGAGGTCCTACTTCGGCAAGGGCGCGGTCTACGTTCCCATTCCAGGGAACCGAGAGCGAATGGGCGTATATGACGGAGCGGGCGGTTCCCGCCGTTAGGCACATCGTCAGCAACAGACAACCATCGAGTTCCACCACAGTTTGCTCGATAGTGGGCACGTTCCCTCCATCGAGCGACAACACTTCCTTTCGCCTATGCCGGTCACTCACTTTCAATGCGAGCCGGTCAATTCCCTCACGCCATGTCAAATGCTCGTGCTGCATTCTCACAACGCCCTCTGCGATGGAACGGAGATCGCTACCTCGCGAAAGAGTGATTGGCGCCGCAACTCGGGGCAACCGACTTGAGAGTTGAGGTTCTAGCAAAGAGTTCTGGGACTGGGCGGTTGCGCGCTGAGCGGGATTGAAATCGAATCTCGGATGGTAGGACCCTGGCGGCACCCATATCCAGGGTCCCTCCTGGTTTGGGAAAGTCGTGTAGTGTTCAACCAACGCCCTCCGCAGCTTGCATGCCTGAGTGCGGACGAGCGAAGAGAGTCTTGGATCGAAAGATTCCTTCTTTTTGAAGACCAAGGTGGCGATCGAATACTCTTTTAAGGATTCGTCGCGCCGCTCTAGCGTCTTGGTAACGATGTAAACCAACATTCGCTGCAAGGACTTTTTGTTTCGTAAGGTGGTCCTGCAGAGATCATCAAGCGCCTTTAGGATTACCGATCGACGCGAAGGGGATAAAACAAAATCTCCCGTTGTGTCAGGTTCAAGAGCGAAAGACGCCATTTTCCAACTCTCCAGTGATTAAAACGACTAACGCGGGAAACGGCCCGGACAGAAGCTGCCACGGTCCTCAAAACCAACGTCATCTGAAAGGGGCCAAAAGCGTGCTCTGCCAGCCTGCGGATCTCTGAAAGTCATTTTGTGTAAGAGTCCCAAGGGGTATGCCGGCGGAAACGCTACGCCTCTCCTTCAAGCACTTCTGTTTTCAATTGAAACCACAGTTAATCGCAGCGGCCTGAAGTATCGGCCACCACCGCGATATGTACCTATGCCGGAGGCGCCTACTGGCCCGAACTTCGAACGGGACTCCAAGAGTCACCCTTCGAAGCCAGAAAGGAGCCCAAACCAGAGTCGCACGTATCTGGCACTCAGGAATACGGGAATAGTATGTAACTTGCGTGGGTATTTTTTTCAGCGCATTTCAGGAGGATTCGCAAACGACGGGAGAAGTTCTTTGCAGGCTCGCCTCGGGAACCTCATTTCCTGCATAAAATTTGGGATGAGGTAAAACAGACTAGGCACTTCACCTTAGACGGTGCCCTGCTCAGGGACACGCAGATAGTGAGTATCTCGTCGCCCCGCCCAACACAAACGTTTCGCAGGTGACGCCCACGGCTGGCATAGGAACGACTGCTCTTAGAAAGGCGAAAGCCAGAGTATCCGGTAAGATACTCTGGCAGATAGGGCACAATGGCAGCGGGCGTTGGACTTCTTTGGTAGGCTGGCTACGCGGCGACAATTCCTTGCCGGATTGCATATCTAACCAACCCGGCTACCTCGTGTACCCCAAGTTTCGCCATCAGGCGAGTCCGGTGGCTGTCCGCCGTCTTTGGTGAAATGTCGAGCAAGGCGGCAATCTCCTTCGTGCTATGACCTTCAGCAATCAACTTCAATACTTGCCGCTCTCTCAGGGACAGGGCCTCCCCTTCATCCTCCTTATCGCGATTCTGGAGCCACTGGACGATCAGCGTTCCCAGGAAACCAACGCTGATATAAACGTCGCCGGCGACCACTTTTCGCAAGGCGGCCTGAATCTCATGCAGGGACTCCGACTTTAGAATGTAGGCCTTTGCCCCCAAGCGCATGGCGTCCCGGATACATGTTTCATCAGTGCGGCAGGTGAGGAAAACCAGCCGGGTCAATGGAAGTTGCCGTTGAATTTCCTTCGCTACGTCTAGCCCGTGCATCCCTGGCATGTTGACATCCAAAATGACAAGTTGAGGCCTTTGTTCGAGCGCCAGGCGAAGTGCTTCCATGCCATCGCTCGCCGTGCCAATGACGTCATACTGTTCTTTGTCGAGGATCATTTGAAGACACTCAACAAACATTTTGTGGTCGTCGGCAATCAGTACCTTCGTCATGCTTGGCAAATTACAACCATCCTCTTCTTTGAACCCTAGCCCTTTACCATTTCCTGCCGTACGGAGCGAATGGCAGTCTCAACACCCTTCAGAATTCGCTGCACTCGCATTGAGGTCGATTCCAAGCCTCCACTAGGACCGAGATGATCTAGCTCTAACCCCGCCCGCGATGCGGCTAAATCTCGGGCCGCGCCAGTCAGCGCAACCGTCCGGATGTACTCAGAAACCGATCGAGCACCCGCCGCGTCCGCACTTTGAACAAGAAGACCCAACTCTTCGGTGGACACACGAAAGTTAAGCAACTTGGTCCTCGGAGTCCGATCAATCAACGCTCGCTTCACGAATCCTCCCTACAGATGCCACCTCTGGCCGCCGACTGCAAAATTTTCTCCACATCCAACTGGAACGTACTAGTACGAAGGGGTCTTTTTCAGTTTACGAATGTGTTCGCACTAGGCAATCAGGACATCTCCCTATCCATATAGAGAGGTTTCCTCATTGACTGGTACCATCCGTGGCGATAGCGTAGGCTGAGAGAAGGCGATATCAGCAGGAATGGAATACCCACGTGGTGTAATGTCCCGAAAACAACTGGGGACTACAGTACTTGCGGGACTACTGGGCTACCTCGCTAACGGCCATACGATCGAAGTATGGAATGGGCTGGAGATCGCTTTCGGTTCGCCCTTCACCTACGCGATTGCTGCTTTGTTCGGGCCTTGGTGGGGTGCAGTGGCGGCTTCGTTGGCGGGTGGCAGGACGCTCGTGGAGTGGGGGCATCCTTATGCAGCACTGCTCCATCTGACGGAGGTCATCGCCGTCGGATACCTGGTACGCGCGGGCGTACCAGTGGTTCCCTCCGCCGTTGCTTTCTGGATGTCGCTCGGCTTGCCACTCGCCGTGGTGCTTTATGGCATCCACCTCGGTTTGTCTTGGCCCTTCGTCACGATGGTTGGCCTCGCCGATTTTTTCTCGGGGCTGATCGGTGCCCTCTTGACCCATTTCCTGGTTTGGTCTCAACGCGATCGCCAGTTCTTTCGGAAATTTGGGGCTTACCGTATTGCGACGCATTCTCTCCGGAATGACATCTTCACCGGCATGATTTTGGCTGGAACAGTTCCGTTGTTTGCGTTGCTTCTCTATAGCGGGACCGCGCTTCGAGAGAGAGAGGAGGCCTCGGCGCGATCACTGCTGGCAAGGAGCGCTGAAATTGTCGCGAGATGCTTGGATAGCGCGCAAACGTCGGCCATTCGAGCGTCCGTTGCGCTTCCGCACGACCAGCGAAGACCGGGATTCGGACCGGATTCTGTATATCTTTGGGACATCGGAGTTGGCACACGGTTGCTCTGGCCGTCGACTGACCGCGGCACTCTACCTCCGCCTGGCCCGAGGGAGTTCGACGTTGCTTTAGCGGCGCAAGGCCCTTCTGGCGTATCGGGGCAGCAGATTGGCCCAGGCGGGGTGCTCCGAGTTGATCCCGCCGAACGGTGTCAGGTTGCCGTTCGGCATTCGGATGCATTTGGCGTGACTATTTTGCAGTCCCCTACTGGGCGCGAACTCGTCTCCTATACTGTAGCCGGCGATACCGCGCCCGAGTTCGGACATTTGGAGGCTTCAGACTTGCTGGCCTCCATCGCAGGTTCCGCATTTGGTTCAGGGACGTTTTCCCCAAATGCCTCTGATCCCGACCCCTTCAAGCGAAAGGCCTACCTTGTCGGCCATGCCCTCGCGGCTTCGGGTCTGCGTGTGATCTTCTACCAGCCCGCTGCGAGCGCGACGAGGGGAGCAGCGCACTTTCAAATGTGGGCAAGTTTCTGGGTAGTCGTCGCCGCGCTTGCTTCGGCCATTTTCGCGTCCTGGTTTGGACGCCGGGTGGTGTCACCTGTTCGCGACTTGCGTGACTACCTCGAGGGCCTAAGTGTGAACTCCGATGGTGGGCGCCCACTGCCCACGAGTACGGATGCCCCCTCCGAGATACTTCCGTTATGGTCCGGCGTCCAGAACCTGCAGCAGCGCACAGTTCTCGCAGTCACCCAAGCACAGGAAGCTGCAGAGGTAGCCCTCGGTGCCACCCGGCAGAAGTCCGAGTTCTTAGCTACGATAAGCCACGAGATTCGCACCCCCCTGAACTGTATTCTGGGCATGCTACCTCGTGTCCGCGCGGAAGCGCTGTCTCCAGGCCAGTCAGATGCCCTCGCATTGATTGATCGTTCTGGCCAACACCTGCTATCGATTCTGAACGACGTTCTGGAATTTTCGAGGATTGAACAGGGGCGCCTTCAGCTTCGGAGCGACCCTTTCGAGACGATCACGATTTGCGAGGAGGCGTTTGAGCTGCTTGTTCCGGCCGCCACCCAGAAGGGACTTGATCTCACCTGGGTGTTCTCGCCAGACACTCCGGCTTTCTGTAAAGGGGACGCTCTCAGAATCAAGCAGATTCTCCTCAACTTGGCCGGAAACGCCGTCAAGTTTACCGAGTCGGGATCGATTGAGATTGATTTGGGGTGGCAGCCCCAACCCGCTTCGAAGACGAACGGCTTCATCGCTTGCCGAGTGCGGGACACCGGCCCAGGTATTGACCCCGATCGATTGGGGAACCTGTTCCAACCGTTCTGGCAACTTAGTGAGCCGGTTGGAACACCCGAAAACATTGGTGCCGGCCTCGGCCTCTCGATCGTCAAACGACTTCTGGACAGAATGGGAGGATCGATTCAGTTGGAGAGCACGTTGGGGGCTGGAACGACTGTTTCAGTCAGCGTACCTGTCGAAGTAGTTCAGCGGGAACCTGAATCTGCGGGGAAGAGAAGCGTTATTGCCGGACCAGTGGGACGTGTTCAGGACAGCTTGGCGGCTCAGTTGTATTTTTTAGGTTGCACACCTGAGGTTTATGGCGGAATTCCGGTGGGAGCGGGCGGGGGGAGATGGCTGTTTGTAGATGAGGAGTTAGCCGCGGAGCGGGAGCAAGTCGCCTCCGGCTACTTGGGTTCCCTGTTGGATTCCGGTTGGCGCGTTTGCGTTTACCAACGCCGCTGCTCCCGTCTCGCGCAGTTGGATTTCACGAATCAACCTCCAGGTGTACGCTATTTGCCTAGCCCTCCTTCTGTACGCAAGCTCCGAGCGGCTTGCGCCAGTGCATCGAACTCTTCCGTTCAGTCATCCGAATCACCAGAGAAGAGTGCCTCAATCGAGAACCCCCTACGAATCTTGGTTGCGGAAGACAACTCAGAAAACCGCCTCGTAATCGAGTTGCTGCTGCGCCGGCTTGGATATCGCCCAGTCATCGTCAATGACGGTATTGCGGCATGGGAAGCGATCCAGAGTCGAGAATTTGACCTTGCAATTCTCGATCTTAGGATGCCAGGCCTGGATGGTCTTTCGCTAGCGCGGAGAATTCAGGAGAACCTGTCTGATCCGCCGAGACTGGTTGCCCTGACCGCCAGTGTGTTCGACACAGATCGCAAACGTTCCTTCGAAGCGGGGTTTTCGGAATTCCTCTCCAAGCCGATTCAGGAGTCGGCCCTCCTCTCGGTCCTCTCCGCGGTTCCCCCCGTAGCCAGACCTGCCAGCGACAAGGTGAGTACTTGGTGCACGAAGAGTCTATCCTCCTTCCTGCAAGTCTGTGGAACCCGTGCGGACGACATGATCCAGACCTTTTTTGAGGATGTGTCCGTCTGGCTGCAGTCGCCCATTGGGAATTTCCCTCCAGACCGAATCGCCGACCAGGCGCACAAGTTGGCCGGATCGGCCCTGCTCATCGGGGCTGTCAAACTTGCCGAAGCGTTGAAGGCGATAGAGGCCGCCGCACCGGACGGCCAATCAGAGCTTGCGCCAGCGATCGGTTACGCGGCCGAATGCTATGAGACGACGTCCGCCGAGCTTTCGGCGATCCGGAGCTTTCTCCTGTTCCCGTCAAGCGGTCGGACATCCTAAAGACGGAAAGGACAGCCTCCGCCGTACGAGCCGGAAGCCACCAATGGGCTTGAGTGTTTCGTGCCGAAGTGGCACCGCTCGATTTTCTCATCGCCATGAGAGTCAAA
>CAZWDD010000054.1:0-23407 GCA_964632345.1 uncultured Solibacteraceae bacterium
AGCACCGTAACGTTCCATCCCGCGGGCTGCAGACGCCGAGCAGCCGTCAACCCGGCCATTCCCGCACCGATGATCAAAATATCAGGCACTAATGAACTCAGATGCCCCGGCGCCACCGCCGGTGCAGTATTTCGTGCGGCCCGCCGCCATTCCAATCCCTTACGCTACAGGTATGCGCTCCGCCTTATGCCTCTCCGCACTTGCCGCAGCCCTGTGGGCCGCGGACTGGCCCGAGTGGCGTGGCGCCGGGCGCCAAGGTGTCTGGACGGAATCCCGTATCATCGCCACCGTCCCACCCGCAGGGCTGAGAGCAGCATGGAGAGTGCCCGTCCGCCCGGGCTACGCCGGCCCGGCGGTAGCTGCTGGACGCGTCTTCGTCCTCGACCACCAACGCCACGCCGGCACGCGCACCACTGAACGCGTCCTCTGCCTGGATGAAAAGAGCGGCCGCGAGCTCTGGTCCCGCTCGTGGGAGGCCGACTACCGCGGGCTCGACTACGCCAACGGTCCGCGCGCCACGCCCACCGTCGATGCCGATCGCGTCTACGTCCTCGGCGCCATGGGCTCGCTCCGCTGCCTTCGCACGCGCGACGGCGCCGAACTCTGGTCCGTCGATTTCGTTCGCGACCTGGAGGCGTCGGTTCCCGGTTGGGGCATGTCCAGTGCGCCCATCGTTGCCAGCGGAAATCTCATCGCCGTCGCCGCAGGCAAGGGCAATGCGAAGGTGGTCGCCTTCGATAAATTCACCGGAAAGGTCATTTGGCGCGCGCTATCCTCCACTGACAGCGAGCCCGGCTACTCCCAGCCCATCCTCATCCACAACCCGCAACCCCAGCTCATCGTCTGGCACACCACCGCTATCGATGCGCTCAACCCCGAAAACGGTGAACATCTCTGGACCCATCCGTTCCGCATCACGATGAACACGCCCATCATGACCCCGGCCTGGTCCGCGCCCCATCTGCTCGTCTCCGGGTTCTTCAACGGCGCGCGGCTGCTGGACCTCTCGCAACCCACCTCCCCCCGCCTGCTGTGGTCCAGCAATCCCGGCAGCAATGAGATCCGCAGCGACAAACTGCACTCCCTCATGAGCCAACCTCTCTTCGACGGCGAGTACCTCTACGGCGTCTCCAGCTACGGCCAGTTGCGCTGCCTGCGCCGCTCGACCGGCGAGGTGATCTGGGAGACGCAGGAGGCCACCGTCGAAAAGACGCGCAACGTCAGCGCATGGCTCGTTCGCCATCGCGAGTCCGGGAACACCTGGATCTGCAACGACCGCGGCGAACTGATCATTGCCCGTCTCAGCCCGGAGGGCTATCGCGAATTGAGCCGCACAACCGTCATCCGGCCCACCTCCACTCCCGGCGCGCGCCGCGAGTTCCATGCTGTCGTCTGGTCCCATCCCGCCTTCGCCAATCGCCACCTGCTCATCCGCAACGACGAGGAGCTCGTCCGCTACTCGCTCGACCAGTCCGATTACCCTTCCCGCTAACGTCTCCTGTAACGCTCGCCACCCGTCCCGCACTACCAGTCAGGACCACTATCGGCCCTATACCGTCCGCGGTTACTGCGTTTTAGAAACTCGAAAGGACATAGACTCAATGCAATCGCAACACCTCACCGCCGAGAACCGGCGGCTGCTCGAACTGCGTCAGAACTTCCAGGCCGAACTCACTATCAACCCGGAACTCTTCTGGCCTTACCTCCGCCCCTGTCCCGTCAAAGTGCTGATCGTCATCGACGGGCTCACGTTCACCGAAGCCAACTTCGGACTCAATACCTTCGTCCGCACACTGCTCGATATACCCGGTTCCTACGTCCGCTTCCGCATCACCCTCGCCAACATCCTCGGCGGCAACCCCGCGCTGATGATGGCCGGTGAGAGCCGCATCGTCAACCGGATCACCAGCTTCAAGTTCGACGACCCGGCCCACTTCACCGAGGACCTCTATGACGAGATCTTCCTGTTCGGCATCGCCACCTCGTTCCCCAACCGGGGCAACGCCTCCAACGGCCAGCCGTACCCAACGAACCGCCTGGCAGACCCGGAGCTCCGCGCTATCACCCAGTTCATGAACGGCGGCGGCGGGCTGTTCGCCACCGGTGACCACGGCTCGCTCGGCCGCGCCCTGTGCCACGCCATCCCGCGCGCCAGAAACATGCGTCTTTGGGAGAGTACGTCGGCACAGGTGGCCGACGACGAAGTGAGCATGGCCGGTCCCCGCCGCAACGACACCAATCGCATCGGCGGTAGTGCCGGCTCCCAGTTCAACGATCAGTCCGATGACGTCCCGCAGCCCGTCCAGCCGAAGATGTACACCAAGCAGAACGGCATCTTCCGCTATCGCTTCCCCCATCCGCTGCTCTGCGGCCCGGACGGCGTCATCCGCGTCATGCCGGACCATCCGCACGAAGGCGAATGCATCACGCCGGCCAATCCGAATCTGGCCATCAATATCGGCGGTCCGCTCGGCGCCGAATACCCGGCCGCCACCGGCGCGTGGCCGCGGCCGCTCCCGGAGGTCATCTCCACCAGCACCGTCCTGTCCGGCACCACGTCGGGCTCGAAGTCGCCCACCGACTCCCAGTCCTTTGGCGGCATCTGCGCCTACGACGGCCACCGCGCTGGCGTCGGCCGCGTCGTCACCGATGCCACCTGGCACCACTTCGTCAACGTCAATCTGGTCGGCGATACCACCGTGCCGGCCCTCGACCCCAAGCGCCTCGGCTTTCTTGCCACGCCGGCCGGGCAAGCCCACCTGGAAGACATTCGCGCGTACTTCCGCAACCTGGCCGTCTGGCTCGCCCCGCCGGCTCGCATCCGCTGCATGAACGCTCGCCTCGCCTGGACTCTCGTCTGGAATGACCGCGTCATGGAGGCAGTTCTCTCCACTCCGGACGTAAAGCTCGACGCGCTCAACATCGGCGTCATCGCCCTCATCGGCCGTCACGCCCGCGACGTTCTCGGCCGCTTCGCCGGTCAGTGCCAAAGCGTGCGGCTCATCCTGGACCTCGTCCTCGAGAAGGCCATCCCCCGCCTCATCCCGGAGATCGACCCCTGGCTACCCGCGTCCGAGCGCCTCGCCAAGTCCTTCGACGGCATCGACTGGTTCGACGCCTCTCCGCTGCTCGATGTCGCGCTCGGCGGGGCTCTCGTCGCCATCCGTGAGTCCTTCCCCGAGCCCGATGAGAAGCTGACTCCGCAGATGGAGACGGAAAAGCTCCAGGAAGTCATGCTCCGCGGAGCTGTCAATGCCCTGGAACGCGGCGTCAAGTCCGCGCAAACAGCCGCCGGCCGCATCCGCACGGAGCTGAAGCTTCAGTAACCGCAAGGGAGGGGGTTCCTCCCCCTCCCCTCCTTGATATCCAGCTTGTGGCCCGGTCCGGCCGGTTGATATAGTTTGCCAATGCGTTTATTTGGGGTCGCTGTCCTGTCCGTCTGCGCCTTCACGTTGTCCGCTCAGACTCAATCCCGCCTAACCGGCGTTGTCACTGATTCTTCCGGAGCCGTCATCATCGGCGCCAAGGTAACGGTCCGCAATGAAGCGACCGGGGTGGCAACCGAGTCGATGACCAACGACTCCGGGGGCTATCAGTTCCCCCTTTTGATCCAGGGTACCTATTCGCTCACCTGTGAGCAGCCCGGCTTCAAGAAGGTGGTTCGCCAGGGTATACTTCTGGACACCGGCTCTACACGTACCGTCGATATCGCGCTTGAAGTGGGTGCTTCGACGGAAACCGTCTCGGTCACGGCCTCGGCCCCGATTCTCGACTCGGAGTCCTCGACGCTCGGCCAGTTGATTGACCGGACCACTGTCTTCCGCATGCCGCTCGAAAGCCGCCGCACGGCCGGCCTCGTCCGTCTGCTCGGCGGCGTCGTCTTCAAGCAGGAAAACGACGGCGAACAGGTGCCCATCTTCTCGATGGCCGGTGGCCGTTCCCAGAATCAGATGTGGCAACTCGATGGCGGCGTGGTCCAGAACATGGCGCTCGGCGTTGCCCAACTCCAGTTGAACCCGCCTTCGGAGTCTCTGCAGGAGTTCAAAGCCGAGTCGAACAACCTCTCTGCCGAGTTCGGCCGGTCCGGCAACGGACTCATCCTGATGACCACCCGTTCCGGCACCAACCAGTTCCATGGCGCCGCCTACGAGTTCCTGCGCAATGAAGTCCTCGATACGCGGACCTTCTTCGCTCCCCGCAAAGCACCGCTGCGCTACAACATCTTCGGCGCCTCTTACGGCGGCCGCATCATCAAGGACCGGACCTTCTTCTTCGCCAACTACGAAGGCGCCCGCCGCCGCGATGGCGTCACGCTATCGGGCAACAACATCCCGCGTCCCGCCGAATTGCAGGGCGACTTCTCCGCCCGCCGCGACGTGCAGATCCTTGATCCACTCTCGCGCTCCCCGTTCCCCGGCAACATCATCCCGCCCTCCCGCATCGATCCCTTCGGCGCCCGCTTCGCGTCCTTCTACCCTGTTCCCAACGTCGCCGACGACATCACCCGCGCCCCTGCCAACAACTACATCCTCACCACAGCCAACCAGCAGAGTCAGGACTCCCTCACCGTCCGCGTCGACCATAATGTGTCCGACAACGACCGCGTCTTCGGCCGCTACTCCGTCATCGCAGCGCCGCAAACCGTCGCTACCCTCTTCGACAACCCGGCATCCCCAGTCGGCGGGCCACGTACCAACAAGGTCCACAGCGCGCTCGGAAGTTGGATCCACAACATCAAGCCCACCGTCATCAACGAAGCCCGCTACTCCTGGTCCACCCGCACCCACATCAATCGCTCGGCCGGCTACAACTCGAAGGTCAACGGCTCCATCAATCTTCCTGGCGTCAATCCGGATGCCATCGCTACGGTAAACCTCACCGGCCATACCTCGCTTGGCGCTGGTACCTACGAGCGCATTCAGACTCCCATCCTCACCCACCATGTCGTCGACAACCTGACTTTTATCAAGGGGAACCACACCATCAAAGTTGGCGGCGAGTTCCGTTACTCCTCAAACAAGGACGATCTCAACAGCCAGATCGGCGGCAACTTCACCTTCAATGACCGCGGGACGCGCAGCGGCGTCGTCTCGCTGCTGCTCGGACACGTCACCGGCGCGTCTCTTGTGGACGCCGACCTTCTGCTGGCGCGGTCTGACTTCTGGGGCGCCTACGTGCAGGACGACTGGAAAGTCACCCGCAACCTGACGCTCAACATCGGCCTCCGGTGGGACATGGACACGCCCCGCTGGGAAGCGACCGAGAATCGCCAGTCCGGTTTCGACGGCGCGGCCATCAACCCCGTCGCACAGGTGCCCGGCGTCATCACTTTCTCCGGCCGAAATGGCCTCTCCAAGTACGCCCACCGGTTTGACCGCAACAACTTCGGTCCCCGCTTCGGCTTCGCCTACCGCGCGCCCCGCAGCATGGTGATTCGCGGCGGTTACGGTATCGCCTATGCCGGCGCGTACGCAGGTGCCGTTCCCAATGCGCTTTCCCAGGGATTCAGCATCAACGCTTCCTACGCTTCCCCCGATGGCGGCCTCACCGCCGTTTTCCCGTTCCGCAATGGGATTCCCGCCTCCGCGTCCCAGCGGGGCACCCTTGATGCCTCCTTCGGCGCTGTCCGTGTTGGGCAGGCCCCTCGCACCAGTCCGGACTTCATCAGCCAGAATCAGTCCAATCCTTACTCCCAGCAGTACAACCTTACCGTCCAGAAGGAGTTCGCCGGTTCTTATCTGCTGGAGGCCGCCTACCTCGGCAATCTTGGCCGGCGCATCGGCAGCCCGAACATCAACATCAACATGATCCCTCTGGTCAACGGCCGCGGCCCCGCCACCCAGACCCAGGTCGCCCGTCCCTTCCCCCAGTTCAATAACGTCACCATGATCTCTCCTTCCTGGGGCTTGTCCTCCTACCACGCCATGAATTTGAAGTTCGAAAAGCGCTATTCCAACGGCTTGAACTTCCTGATGAACTACACCTATTCCAAGTTCCTTGACAACGTCGAGGGCAACGGCGAACTGGCTGGCGGCGAAGGTAACGGCTACACTCATATCGAACTCCGCGGGGTCAACAAGTCGTACTCCGGCAACGATGTCCGCAACCGCTACATCGGCTCTTCCGTGTACGAACTCCCCATCGGCAAGGGGAAGCGAATGGATATCACCAATCCCGTGCTCGATGGTATTCTCGGCGGCTGGAGTATCGGCGCCATCTTTGAACTCCGTTCCGGCGCGCCCTGGGGCTCCATCGTCCAGACCAACATCACCAACACCTTCTCCAACTCCAACCGGCCCAATCTGACCTGCGATCCCAGCGCCGGCGAAGGCGCCGGTGACCGTGGCGCCATGCTCGCCCGCTACTTCAACACCGGCTGCTTCTCCGCACCGGCAGCCGGCGAGTTCGGCAACGCCGCTCGCCTGCTCGGCTTCGGCCCCGGATTCATCGGCCTCGACACCACGCTGAACAAGAAGTTCACCATCACCGAACGCTACAACCTCCAGTTCCGGACTGATTTCTACAACCTGCCCAACCGCGCAAACTTCAACGTCCCCGCCGCAGTCTTCGGCCGCGGCGATTTCGGGCGTGTTACCAGCACCATCGGCACCGGCAGGCAGATTCAGTTCAGCCTCCGCCTGGAGTTCTAAAGGCGGTGCGCCGCTTCGTCGCTCCGGTAGTCCTGCTTGCCGCGGCCCTCGCCCCGGCGCAGGACTATCGCGTCCGCGCCCCAGCGCCCCGCCCTGGCACAATTGCACCCGTCGTCGCCCGCGTGGACGCGGCGCAGGACGCCTGGGTCGGCGAGCAGGACTACGAAGCCATCAATGCCTATTTCAAGGACGTTTCTACCTCCCTGAAGCAAGGCCGCAGCCCCATCCCCGCTCTGGCCCCCACTCTGTCCCGGTTCGCCACCCTCCAGGTCGCCGAACTCAAAATCGTCGCCTCCAATCGCGCCTCCAGCAGCGAGCCCGAGACCACTCTCCGCCTGCGTGTCGAACTCGGCGGAATCCTCAAGTCCGGCTCCCGCGCCTCCTTTCTGACCACCGCCGAGGCACGCTTCTCGCTCGCTCCGTCCGGCCCTGTTCTGCAGTCCTTCGTTCCCTCCCCGTGGCGATCCACTGAACTCGCCGCTCCCCTCTTCCACGACGTTTCCGCCGCCGCGCTTGGGCGCAACCCCGCCTTTGCCACGCAACTCAGCGTGTCTCTCGATACCTGGCGCCAGCGCATTGACCCCGCTCTCGGCCCCAGCGTCTACGGCCACAACGGTGTCTCCGTCGCCGACATCGATGGCGACGGATTCGAGGACCTCTTCGTCGCCCAGCCCAACGGACTTCCCAACCGGCTCTTCCACAACAACGGCGACGGCACCTTCACCGACGTCACCCGCCGCGCCGGACTCGCTATCCTCGACGACACCTCCATGGGGCTCTTCGCCGACATCGACAACGATGGCGACAAGGACCTGATCGCCATCACCGCCTCTCTCCCGCACCTGTTCCGCAACGATGGCCGCGGCCGCTTCACCCGCAGCGCCAACCCGGGCTTCCTTCCCACTTCCGGCACCCTCACCTCCGCTGCTCTCGCGGATTATGACGGCGATGGACGCCTCGACCTCTACGTCTGCTCCTACGGCTTCTTCTCCCCGGGGGCCTCCTACGACGCCCCAACGCCCTACTACGACGCCACCAACGGCCCGGCCAACTTCCTCTATCGCAACCTGGGCAACGGCCGCTTCCAGGACGTCACGGCCGCCACCGGCCTCAGCGAAAACAACAACCGTTTCAGCTTCGCTGCCGCCTGGGCCGACTTTGACCGCGACGGCCACATCGATCTCTATGTCGCCAACGACTTCGGCCGCAATAATCTCTACCGCAACGACGGCCGCGGCCGCTTCCACGATGCCGCCGCCGCGATGGGCGTCGAGGATCTCGCCGCCGGCATGTCCGCCGCCTGGGCCGATATCGACAACGACGGCTTCCCCGAACTCTACAGCGGCAACATGTGGTCCTCCGCCGGCCTCCGCCTCACCCACAATCCCGCCTTCGCCAGCGTCGCTCGAGACCCGGCTATTCGCGCCGCCTTCCAGCGCCAGGCCCGCGGCAATTCGCTCTTCCGCAACAACGCGGGCCGCTCCTTCACCGACGCCACTTTCGATGCCGGCGTCGAGTTCGGCCGCTGGGCCTGGTCAAGCGACTTCCTCGATTTCGATAACGACGGGAATCTCGACCTCTACGTCCAGAACGGCTACGTGGCCGGCCCCGATACCCACGACTTGTGAAGCTTTTTCTGGCGGCAGGTCGTGTCGCAGAGCCCGCAGCGCCCCACCGGCTCCCGCCCCTACAAGGAAGGCTGGCGCGCGGTCAACGAACTGATTCGCTCCGGCGGCTCCTGGTCCGGCCGCGAACGCAATGTCGCCTACCGGAGCACCGGAAGTCAGAAGTTCGAAGACGTTTCCTTCGTTGCCGGCCTGGACTTCGATGGGGACGGCCGCTCCTTCGCGGTCTTCGACTACGACCACGACGGCCGCCTGGACATGGCCCTGACCTTCCGCACAGGCCCGCGGCTGCGGCTGCTCCAGAACCGTTACGACGGCCCCTCCACGGCGCTGCAATTCGAACTGCGGGGCGTCAAGTCCAACCCCGACGCCGTCGGCGCATGGGTCACGCTCCGCACTAACTCCCGCATGCTGCACCGCCACGTCCGCTCCGGTTCGGGGTTTCTGTCCCAGTCCTCCCGGCGGGTTCACTTCGGCCTCACCGAGGGGGAGTCCGTCGCCTCGCTGGAGATTCGCTGGCCGTCCGGACTGATCCAATCCATTGACCAACCTCCCGCCTCGGGAATCTACCGCATCATCGAGGGCGGCGCACTCACTCCCCTCGCCGCCCGTGCCACACCGCTTCCCGTTCTCCCGGAACCCGTCGAGGAGAACCTCTGGCTCGCCGAACCCGTCCCTGCCCCTGCCGCCACACCGCGCAAGGGCCCCTGGACGCTTGTGTCCTTCTACGGTGACTGGTGTCCGCCCTGCCGCGCCGAACTCGACGAGTGGAAGGGCAAGCCGATTCCCCTCACCGTCGTCGATGTCGACAAATCCCCCATGGCTGCCTGGAACATCTTCCGGCGCCTGCTCTTCGACTACCGCGAGGACCTCGCGCTCCCCACCAGTCTGTTGCTCGACGCGCAGGGCCGCGTCACCAAACTGTACCGGGGCGTCACGCCGGCCAGCGTCATCCTCGCCGACCTGAAAGCCACCTCCCGCCCCACGCTCCCATTCTCCGGCGTCTGGCTTTCACCGCCTGGCAGCCGCAACTACACCGAAATGGCCACCGCCATGGCCGAGGCCGGACTGCTCCAGGAGGCGGCACGCTACTTCGCCCTCGCCCGTCCCGACGCCGAGATGCGTGCCAACTACGCCGCCCTCCTGCTCGAACAGGGGCAGCCCGGCGCCGAGCCCCTTCTCCGTGACATCCTGCGCAATAACCCCAATCAGCCCGACGCGCTGGCCAATTTGAGCCTCCTCCTGCTCAACGCCGAGAAGTATTCCGAAGCCGCCGCTCTCCTTCTACGCCTCCGCTCGTTGCAGCCCTCCGACGCCGCTGCCGCCGAATGGCTCGGCCTTGCCCGTCTCGGCGAAGGTAACCTGCCCGCCGCGCTTGAACCTCTAGAGTCGGCCCGCGCGCTCGGCCGCGAATCGGCTGACCTGCTCAATCACCTCGCCATTCTCTATGCCGAACTCGGCCGCCGCCAGGACGCGCTCGACGTCTTCCGCTACGCGCTCGAACGCTTTCCCGGCCACCCCGGCCTCACCGCCAACCGCAAGCGCCTGGAAGCCGCGGGCAACTGAACACTACCCCGCCGTACCGCTCACCACGCGCGTCAAATCCTCCGACACGATCGACGGACACCACATCGTCTCGATGTGCTCGATCACCAGTTCTGTCCCGCGCGCATGGCTTACGAACGGCCGGGTCCGCGGGTCATACATCGCATCGGTCAGATCCCGCGCCAGAACCACGTCGAAACCCAGACGCGTCATCTGTCTGGCTCCAAAACCCCGGTTCAGAATGCAGATGTTCGTGTGCACCCCCATCAGCACAATCTTGTCGATCCCTTGCTGCTTGCAGAAGTTGTAGATCTCCTGTCCGCTCTCGCTCACCCCGTCGTAGCCCACAATGTCGAGCGCCGGATGCTCCCGTGTCCACGGGTACGGCGGCCCCTCGAACTTCTTCACCACCGGATCATCACACCCGCCCGCCGAATCGTCGATCGGGAACTCCCGCTCCTCGGCCGGCACGCGCGGGCACCGGTTGATGATCGGGAACGGCGACGACACCGAGGGCGCCTGCTTCATCCGCTCCCGCCACGGCGTCCCCTCGTAGTGCTTCATCGTGTCGCTCGGCGAATGGATGATCATCACGCCCAGGCTTCGCGCCGCGCTGATCACCTGGTTCATCCGCGGCGCCATCGCCGCCACGCGCTGCGACGACATCCCACACGTGTGCGTGTCCCACATGTCGCAGATGATGATTGCCGTCCGCGCCACCGGCCAGTCCACCGCCTTCTCGCTAGGGCCCCCGGCCTTCGTCCTCCGCCGCGCCCGCAGCCGCAGCGTCCCCGGCACCTTCGGCCGGTTTGGCAGCTTCTCCCCCTGCGCACCCAGCAACATTCCCGCCGCCACACCCCACAAAACCGACCGCCGCTGCACCAGTTCCATCGCGTTCCTCCTCCGGAAATCATTGCGAGTCTACCAACATCGGCCGCCCCCCGGCATAAAATCAGAAGAGTCTATCCTATGGCATCTCTCATCGACGCTCTCGACGTCAAACGCCGCACCCTCTTCGAACACGAAAACGTTCCTTATGCCTGCCTCGACGTCGAGGTCAGTTCTCCTACCGCCCGCGGTGGCCAGACCCTCGTCCGCATCAAGATGCGCAACCTCCTTACTCGCGCCGTCTTCGACAAGACCTTCAAGGCCGGCGAGAAGTTCAAGGAGCCAGACCTCACCGTTGTCTCCGCCTCCTACCTCTACAGCGACGGTGACGGCTCCCACTTCCTCGATCAGGAGAGTTTCGAGACCCTCACCCTCCGTCCTGAGGTGATGGGCGAGGCGCTTGATTATCTGCTCGAAGGCATGATCATCGACATGCAGAAATACAACGGTAACCCGATCGGCCTCGAACTGCCGCAGTTCGTCGAACTCTCCGTTGCCTACACCGAACCCGGCGTCCGGGGTGACACCTCCAGCGGCAGCGTCACCAAACCCGCCAAGCTCGAAACCGGCCTCGAAATCAAGGTCCCCCTCTTTATCAAACAGGGCGAAAAGGTAAAGGTTTCCACGGAAACCGGTGAGTTCGCCGGCCGCGCCTGACCCCGGCCCTGATATACTCCCGTCCATGTCCCTGCTCCGCCTGTTCCTCCTCGCCGCCATCGGCTGCGCCGCACAGGAGACCAAGTCTTCCATCCTCGCGCTCGACAAGCAGTGGAGCGACGCCATCGTCCGCAGCGATACGGCCACGCTTGAAAAGCTTCTTGCCGACGACCTGGTCTATGCCCACGCCACCGGCATCGTCGACACCAAGCAGTCCTACATCGCCAAGATCAAGGAACGCCGCCAGGTCTACAAGTCTTTTGAGCAGTTCAAGCCTACCGTCAATCTCTACAGGGATTCCGCTGTTACCTTTTCCTGGGTCCGCGTCACCGGCACCAACCAGGCCGGCCCCTTTGACGACAAAATCATGCTCATCCACTTCTGGGTGAAGCAGAATGGCGCCTGGCGCCTCGCCGGCCACCAGACCACCCGCGTCGACAAACTCCCCTAACCCATGCCCATCATCGATACTCATCACCACTTCTGGAAATACTCCGCCGCCGAGTACGACTGGATCAATGACGACATGAAGGTCATCCGCCGGGACTTCCTCCCGCCGGACCTCGAAAAGGAACTTAAGTCCGCCGGCGTCGATGGCGCCGTCTCCGTCCAGGCCCGCCAGTCCGTCGAAGAGTCCGACTGGCTCCTCGGTATGGCCGAAAAGCATGACTTCCTCAAAGGCGTCGTCGGGTGGGTCGACCTGCGCGACACTGGCGTCGACAAGGACCTCGAACGCCTTGCCCGCCACAGGAAGTTCAAGGGCGTCCGCCATGTCGTGCAGGGCGAACCGGACGACAACTTCATCCTCGGCGCCGCCTTCAACGAAGGCATCCGCAAACTGCTTCGCCACGACCTCCGCTACGACATCCTCATCTACGAGAAGCATCTCAAGCCATCCATCCAGTTCGTCGACCGCCACCCGAAGCAGGTCTTCATCCTGGACCACATCGCCAAACCCCGCATCAAGGAACGCATCCTCAGTCCCTGGCGCGAGAACATGCTCGAACTCGCCAAACGGCCCAACGTCTACTGCAAAATCAGCGGCATGCTCACCGAAGCCGATTGGAAAAAGTGGACCGCCGCCGACCTCGCTCCCTATTTCGACACCACGCTCGAAGCCTTCGGCCCCAAGCGTCTGATGCTCGGCAGTGACTGGCCAGTCATGCTTGTCGCCGGCCACTACAAGCAGTGGGTCGACATGGTCAAGCAGGTCGTCTCCCGCTACTCCAAGGCCGAACAGGACCGAATTCTTTACCAGAACGCCGTCGAAGCCTACAAGCTCTAGGCTTCCGCTCTCCCTCGCAGCGCCAGGAAACTGGCGCAGCACGCCACCCACAACACCTGCGCCACCAGCAGATGGCCCACCTGCAGCCACCCTGGCGCGGCCAGCATCACGTTCAACGCGCCCAGCAACACCTGCACGCCCACCAGCGCCAGCGGCCAGTGCAGCAATCGCCGCATCGCCTCGTCACCGGTGAATCTCCGCCGGATCGAGGCCACCACGCCGCTGAGAAACGCCGCACAGAAGACGGCGACAAACGGGTGAATCACCCGCAACCGCACCAGAAAGTGCTGGCCCGCCGTCAGGTCCTCCCGGACCTTGGCGAACAGCGAACCGTCCAGCGTCGGCTGGAGCGGGAACAGCGTATCCCCCAGCGCCGTCACAGCGCCGGTCGCGTTCGCGAGTACCAGCACCGCCATCGCCGCCAGCATCATCCCACGGCCCACCCGCCGCTGGGTCTCCACCAGCGGGCGCGCCCGCCACGCCATCGCCGTCGCCGCCGCCATCAGCAGCAGCGTGTTCGCCAGGTGCAGCCCGATCACCACCGCCCGGCTCACCGATGCATCGTTCTCCACCAGTTCCTTCTTCACCAGCACCGCACCCACGAAGCCCTCCACCAGAATGAAGAACATCGTCGCCAGCGCCGCGCGCAGCACGCCCGGGTCGCCCAACCGCCGCGCATACCAGATGAAGGCGATCCCGAAGATCCCGCACAGTCCGCTCGTCAGCCGGTGCGTGAATTCAATGATCGTCTTCGTGCCCGGCGCGGCCGGCAGCACTTCGCCATTGCACAGCGGCCAGTGGTTTCCACAACCCGCGCCGGCGCCCGCAATCCGCACCCAGGCGCCGAACAGAATTACGGCGATCAGGTACGCCGCGAACCACCATGCGAATCGCGCAAATCGCTGTCTCAAACCAGAATTTTATCGTGAATCACGCCGGCGATATCCGTCAGGCGGAAATCGCGTCCGCTGTGCCGGAACGTCAGCCGGTCGTGCTGCATGCCCAGGATGTGCAGAATCGTCGCATGCCAGTCGTGGATATGCATCCGGTTTTCGGTGGCGTGGTAGCCAATGTCGTCCGTCGCCCCGTAAATAAAGCCCGGCTTCACACCGCCGCCGGCCATCCACACGGTGTACCCGTAAGGATTATGGTCGCGCCCGTTGCCGCCCTCGCTGATCGGAGTCCGCCCGAACTCGCCGGCCCAGATCACCAGCGTGTCCTTCAGCAGGCCCCGCGCCTTCAAATCCTTCAACAACCCGGCAATCGGCTTGTCCACCTCATACGCATTGTCGGTGTGCTTGGCGTATAGGTCGCTGTGCTGATCCCACTTGTAGCTGTGCGTGCACTGGATGAACCGCACATTCTTCTCGCAAAGCCGCCGCGCCAGCAGGCACTGCCAGCCGAAGTCGGCAGTTCGAGGATCGTCCAAGCCGTAGAGCTTCTTCGTCGCCTCGCTCTCTTTGTCGACGGCGAAGATCTCCGGTGCCTGTGTCTGCATTCGGAACGCGAGCTCGAACGCCTGAATCCGCGCTTCCAGGTTCGGATCCACGGTCCGGATCTCCTGGTGCCGCCGGTTGATGTTCTGGATCATGTCCAGCTCAAAACGCTGCTGTTCCGGCGTCAGGCCCTTGTTTACCAGATACTGAATCGGCTCGTTCTTGATCTCGTCCACCTTCATGCCGCTGTGGCCGATCGGTGTGCCCTGGAACGCGCCGGGCAGAAACGCCGAGCCGAAGTTCTTCGCCCCGCCGTGCGACAGCGTCGGCTTGATGGTGATGTATCCCGGCAGGTCCTGGTTCTCCGTGCCCAGCCCGTAGACCGTCCATGCGCCCATGCTCGGCCGCACGAATGTCGACGAACCCGTGAACGTCTGCAACAGCGCCGCGCCGTGGTCCACGCCCTCGCCCACCAGTGACCGGATCAGGCATAACTCGTCCACCATCTCCCGCACATGCGGGAACAGGTCACTCACCGGAATGCCGCTTTGCCCGCCCGGCTTGAACGCCCACGGCGACTTCATCAACGGCCCTGGCGCCTCATCGGCGAAGGCCAGCGGACGCTTGATCGGCAGCGGCTTGCCGTGGTCCCGGTCCAGCCGCGGCTTCGGATCGAAGGTGTCAATCGATGACGGCCCGCCGTGCATGAACAGGAAGATCACGCGCTTGGCCCGCGCCGCATAATGTGGCAGCTTCGGCGCCAGCGGGTTCGTGGCCGCATTCGCCCCCGTCGCCGGTGCGGCCTCGGCCAGCAACTGCGCCAGGCCCACCGTTCCCAGCCCGCACGCCGCCGCCCGCAGCGCCCCGCGCCGCGTCACCGGCCGCGACCGCTGCGCGAATATCTCCCGGATCGGATCGTTCGTTGGATTCTTCATAACCTTAGTCCACGTAAATGAATTCGTTCGATGCCAGCAGAATCCGCGCCATGCTCTGCCATGCGTCGCTGTCCACCGTCTTCGGGAAGCGCTGCCGGAAACTCGCCGCGTAGCTCAATGCGTTGTCCACCTCCGCCGGCGCCGGCGGACGGTTCAGAATCCGCAGATACACCTGTTCCACCCGCTGCTTCGCGTCCAGCCCCGCCATGCCAAGCACCTGCTTCGCCAGTGCGTCAGCCTGCTCGGCCACAAACTTGGAGTTCATCAGGAACAATGCCTGCGGGGCGACATTCGTCACAATCCGCTTGCCGTTCGGCGTCGTCGCATCGCCGAAATCAAACAGGTTCAGCAACGCCGGCAGGTTCGCCCGGCGCAGCGGCAGGTACACCGTCCGCCGTACCTGATCCTCCGGGCTCAGGCTCATGCGCCCATTCGAGTTCTCGCCGTCGGTGCCGAAGCCGCTCTGCAGCGTTCCGCCCATCGTCAGGTCCAGCTTCCCGCTGATCGCCAGCATCCCGTCGCGCATCTCTTCCACCAGCAAACGCCGCCGCGGATACCGCGAAAACAGCTTATTCTCGCCGTCCGCCTTTACCTGCTCCTCGCTCGCCGCGCTCGACATCTGATAGGCGCTCGAATTCAGCATCAGCCGGTGCATCTCTTTAATGCTCCAGCCCTTCTCGGTGAACACCGACGCCAGATAGTCCAGCAGTTCCGGATGCGTCGGACGCTCGCCCATCTTGCCGAAGTTGTCCGGCGTCCGAACGATGCCCTCCCCGAAGTGGCCCTGCCAGATCCGGTTCACCATCACGCGCGCCGTCATCGGGTTCTTCTCGCTCGCCAGCCATTCGGCCAGTTCGCGCCGCCCGCTGCCGTCCTTCACAATCGGCCGCTCCCGCCCCGCCATGATCAGCGGGAATGTCTTCGGCGCTTCCTCGCCCAGGTTGTTGTAGTCCCCGCGCAGCAGCACTTTCTGCATCACGGGCTCGCCCTCTTCCACCGCGCACGCCATCTCCGGCTCCGGCGGCAGCGCGTCCTTCAGCTTCTGCTGTTCGGCCCGCAGCGCCGCCAGTTCGGCCTTGCCGGCCGCCGTCGCCACGCCCTCAATCGCCTTCGGGCCAACGCCAAATGGCCCGTTATCCGCAAATGCGTTCCGGAAGAAACCGTCCTTCTCATTGATCAGCTTCGGCTGCTCGGCCAGCATATTCTTCTCTTCAATCTGCCGCCGCGCCACGACGCGCCACCGCGCCATCTTCTTCTTCCACGCCTCCAGGTTCGCTTTCGCCGACTCCTGGAACTTCGCCGCAATCGCCAGCGCTCCGGCATCGTCAGCCGCATGGAACTCGTCCAGCCACGGCCGCGGCACTTCACTCTCGTTGAAATGCTTCACCCATTTGGCGACGATCTTTGCGTCCACCCCCTTCGCCTGCGCTGCTGCTTCCGCCGTCATCGTCCCCTTCCGCGCCGCCCGCGCGGCCATCATGTACTCCGGCAGTTGCGCCAGCATCTTCTCCTGCGCCAGGTGCTTTTCCCGGTCCAGAACGATGTCGATATCCACGCCCTTGTTCGCTACCACCGCCTGCGCCTTCTCATAGGCTTCGTACTCCGCCTTCGGTACCAGCGGTGTGAACAGCAGCTTGGAAACGTGCGTGTCCGCATTCCGGAAGTTCTTCGTCGAGGCCAGCATGCCTACCAGTCCGTAATAGTCTTTCTGCGTCAACGGATCGAACTTGTGGTCGTGGCAGCGGGCACAAGAGAGCGTCACGCCCAGGAACGCCTTCGTCATCGTGTCCAACTGCTCGTCCCATACGTCGTACAGCATCTTCTTCTTATCCTGCTGCGCAATCGCTTTCGCCCCCAGCGCCAGGAATCCGGTCGCGATAATTCCCCGCCGGTTCAGCCCCTGCCCGGCCGGGGCCGGCAGCAAGTCGCCGGCAATCTGTTCCTTCACAAACTGATTAAACGGCGTGTCCTGGTTGAAGGACTCAATCACATAGTCCCGGTACTTGTAAGCGTAGGGATAGCGGTGGTCTTCGTCATTGCCGGTCGAATCGGCAAAGCGCGCCACATCCAGCCAGTGACGGCCCCATTTCTCTCCGTACCGTGGCGAGGCCAGCAGCCGGTCCACCACCTTCCGGAACGCGTCCGGCGACTGGTCGGCCACAAACGCGCGAATCTCCTGCTCCGTCGGCGGTAGACCGTGCAGGTCATACGTCACCCGGCGCAGCAGCGCCGCCTTGTCGGCCTTCCGCGCCGGCTGCAGGTTCTTCTCCTCCATCTTCGCCAGCAGGAACGCATCGACCGGCGACTTCACCCATTCCTTGTTCTTCACCGCCGGCACCGCCGGCTTCTTCACCGGCTGAAACGCCCAGAACTTCCAGTCTTCCTCCGTAAATTCGGTACCATGCTTCCGCGTACCCGATCCGCCAGCGGCCGCCTTTGCGCCCGCCGCCTTGTCCACCCCGGGCCACGGCGCACCCATCGCCACCCATTCCCTCAGTTTCGCGATCTCATCGTCCTTCAGCTTCCCCATCGGCGGCATCTTCAGCGAGCCCTCATAGCTCACCGCCTTCAGCAGCAGACTCTGCTCCGGCGACTCCACGTTGATCAGCGATCCACTCGCTCCGCCCGCAAAAAACGCCTCACCCGTCGAAACGTCCAGCCCCGAGGTCTTCGCCTTTGCGCTATGGCACATCTGGCACTTCGTCGCCAGCAACGGCCGCACATGCTTCTCGAAGTACTCAGACTGTTCCGCCGATTGCCCCATTACTGCCAGCGAACCCATCACGGAAAACAACATTACGATCTGTTTAGACATCACGCCTCGTGCCTCTAAAATATCAGATCGCGCCACCCGCTAAACTGGTTCCATTTGGTCCACGATTCCTTCATGCGCGAGGCCCTCGCCGAGGCCCGTAAGGCCGCCGAAGCCGGTGAAGTCCCCGTCGGCGCCGTCCTCGTCGTCGGCGGTTCCATTGTCGCCCGCGCCCATAACTCCCCCATCGCCTCCCACGACCCCACCGCCCACGCCGAAATCAACCTCCTCCGCGCCGCCGCCCGCGATCTCCGCAACTACCGCTTCCAGGACGCTACCCTCTACTCCACCCTCGAACCCTGCGTCATGTGCGCCGGCGCGCTTGTCCATGCCCGCATCCGCACCCTTGTCTTCGCCGCCCGGGATCTCCGCTTCGGCGGTGTCCGCTCCAAATTCCAACTCGCCGATTCCGATATCCTCAACCATAAAATCGAAATAATCGAAGGCATCCTCGCCCCCGATGCCACCGCCCTCCTCCAACTCTTCTTTCAATCGCGCCGCCAGAAAGACTAAGCGGCGGAGCAACTTCCCTGTTGCTCCGCCGCGCTAGCGGTCAAGCCGGGCCTCGGCGCCTTCCCTGGCGCCGCCGTACCCACCTATCCTGCTTCGCTGTCCCCTGCTACGCCGCCATCGGCGGACGCAGCGGTACAGGCCCTTCCTTCGGCGGCTGCGTCGGCATCACCGCCCCTCCAATTCCGTAAAAATACTCGTCCAGCGGATACAACGAGTAGGGAACCAACTCCCGGTAAACCTTCCCCAGCCGCGCCTCCATCCGGTAGATCGAGTGGAAAAAGTCCCCCCGGTCCATCTTCAACTGACGGCAGCACAACCGCCAGTCCGCCCCCAACAGATAATGCGCGCGGAATAACTTCTGCTCTTCGGCGGACAACACCCGTCGCGACACCAGCAGGAAGTCGGCAATGTACTCCTCGTTCTTCCGCCCCCACGCCATGCTCCGCTCACGGCCCCCCGTGAACTGCAGCTTGCACTGCGACAAATACTTCTCCTGCTCCACACAGGAGCGGAATTTCCGGAAACAGGCTCGGAATATCGCCCGCAATACGCAGTTACAGGGAGCTTCCGTGTTCCCCTTCCCCTTCCGCAAGCCCAATCCGTGACAGGTGGTGCATTGCGCCGATGCCAGTCCAAGTGTTTCCGATCGTACCCAGTTCATTGTTGTGTTCTCTCTCTCTGACCTTTCGAGTGCGTCCGCCGTATCCTTCAGTGGCGCCTCGTTTCTATTTCCTCCTCCAATCTAAGGCAATCGGTGTTTTAGTCAACTATCTTTTCTATTTTCTCTTATATTTTTTATTGACCATTCTTAACGACGGTCTAAATACCTGTATATCAATAATTTAGAAAAACGAATCTGTCCCTTGCGATCGAAGAACAATTTGAATAACCTAAGAATTATCGAACTCTTTTTCTAGGCCTATTTCCTATGGAAATCACCCCGCTCTCTTTCCAGATCGTTCAGGAACGCCTCCTCGAACACCTCCGCCGCCGCATCCACAACGGTGAACTTACCGAGCGTAGCCTCGCTCGCCTCACCGGCATCTCCCAGCCCCATATCCACAATGTCCTCAAGGGCGCCCGCTCGCTCTCCCCCCAGTTCTCTGACCACATCCTCGCCATCCTTCGCCTCTCCCTGCTCGACCTGTTCACCCGCGACGAACTCGCCCTCCATCTCGCCCGCTCCAATCCGCACCGCGACGCACGCCTACAACCCGTCCCCGTCCTCCAGGGCCTCCTCGGCCTCCATCAGCCCATTCCCCGCAAAGGCCCCCACCGCGAGGTTCACTCCGTCCCCCTCCAACTCACCCAGTGCGCCACTGAGCCCCTCATCGCACGCCTCGCCCCCGACCCCGACATGGTCCCCCTCTTCGCCGGCGATGACCTCGTCCTCCTCGATCAATCCGAGGCAGCCCGCGCCACCCCGCTCCCGGAAAGCTACTACGTCGTCCGCACCCCGGACGGCCCCTGCGTCCGCGCCCTCCGCCTCTCGGGGCATACCCTCCGCCTCATCACTCACCGCCACCGCGACGAAGAGTCCCTCTGGCAGCCCCTCTCCCTCGAAGGACGGGACATCCTCGAAGTCGTCCTCGCCCGCATCATCTGGCTCCGCCACCGCCGCCGCTGGGAGGACTTGGTCGCCTGACCCGCCCTACGGATTTCCCAACACGTCCCGGTACATCTCCAACACCTGCCGCGCCGTGTCATACCAGCTGAACCGCTTCACCTGCTCATGCCCCTTGGCGATCAGGTCCGCCCGCAGGCCCTCGTCCAGCAATACCTCGCGCACCCCGCGCGCGATGTCGAACACGTTCTCTGGCTTCACAATCATCGCGGCGTCCCCCACCACCTCCGGCAGCGAACTCACCCCGCTCGCCACAACGGGTGTCCCCAAGGCCATCGCCTCCAGGGGGGGCAGCCCGAAACCTTCATACAGCGACGGAAACACGAACGCCTCCGCTCCCTGGTAGAAAACCTTCAACTCCTCCCGCTTCACAAACCCCAGAAATCGCACCATGTCGTTGACACGCGACTGATGCACCGCGCGCCGCAGCGCCGGATACTTCGATATCTGGTCTCCGATGATGACCAATCGCAGATCCTTGTACTTCGGATGGCTTTCCAGATCCTGCCGCAGCAGCGCCATCGCCTCCACAATCCGCGCCACGTTCTTGCGCGGATTTACACTCCCCGCGTACAGCAGAAACGGATAGTGAATCTGGTACCGGTCCAACACCTCCTGCCGCTTCCGCGCGTCCGTCTCCAACGCCAGGAACCCCGGATCTATCGCGTTGTAGATCTTTAATACATGCTCCGGCGGCAGGTTCATCAGGTTCAGGACGTCGCGCCGCGTCGCGCCGCTCACCGCAATCACCCGGCTCGCCCGCATCAAGCCCCGCCGGAACCGCCACAAATGGAGTCGGTCCCGCGTGTCGCTGCCATAGTCGAACACCAGGCTGCTCATATCGTGAATCGTCACCACGTACGGACGCGGCATCAGTACCGGCACCCGGTTGATCGGAATATGGATCAGGTCCGCCCGCAGCGACCGCAGAAAGAGCGGAAACAGCACATGCTCCACCTGCGGCGAATGCGTCTTGGCGTACTCCTCCACCCGGAAGTTCCCCGGCAGCGCGCCGAAATCCTCCGCCGCCCCGGGCTTCACCACCAGCACAAACTCCAACTCACGTTCCAACTCCGCCATCGCGCGAATCAGGTTCCGGATATACGTCCCGTACCCGAAATCGCCCATCAGGCGGGCGTCGAACGCGACTCTGGCCACTTATCCTCGCGCCGCCGCTGCCTGCTTCCACTCATACAACGGGAAACGGTCGGTCAACTCCGCCACCTTCCCACGCACTGCCCGTAGCACCGGCTCGGCTCCCTCGCGTCCGCCGGCCGCCACCGCGTCCACCACCTCGGCAATCAACTGCCCCACCCGCGTCATCTCCGTCTCGCCAAATCCGCGCGTCGTCACCGCCGGGCTCCCCAAACGGATCCCGCTCGGGTTCAACGGCGGGTTCACGTCAAACGGAATCCCGTTCTTGTTCACCGTCATGTACGCCTCGTCCAGAGCCCATTCGGCGTCCTTCCCGCGCACTCCCTTGCCGAACACATCCACCAGCACCAGATGCGTATCCGTCCCGCCGCTCACCACGCGATACCCGGCTCCGGCCACCGCCGCCGCCATCGCCTGCGCGTTCTTCACAACCTGCTTCTGATACTCCATAAACTCCGGCTGCAGCGCCTCCAGGAAGCACACCGCCTTGGCCGCCACCACGTGTACCAACGGGCCGCCCTGCTGCCCCGGAAACACGCACCGGTCCACCGCCGCCGCATACTGCTCCCGGCACAGAATCATCCCGCTCCGAGGCCCGCGCAGCGTCTTGTGCGTCGTCGTCGTCACAATATCGGCCCACTGGCACGGGTTCGGATACAGCCCCGCCGCGACCAGCCCCGAAAAATGCGCCATGTCCACCAGGAACACCGCCCCCACCGCATCGGCAATCTCCCGGAACTTCGCAAAGTCGATGATCCGCGGATAGGCGCTCGCCCCCGCGATGATCATCTTCGGCTTATGCTCTTCCGCCTTCGCCCGCAGCGCGTCGTAATCGATCCGCTCGTCTTCCTGCCGCACGCCATAACCGACAACGTTGTACAGCTTGCCCGAAAAATTCAACTTGTGCCCGTGCGTCAGGTGTCCGCCATGCGCCAGGTCCATGCCCAGAATCGTGTCGCCCGGATTCAATACCGCCATATACGCCGCCGCGTTCGCCTGCGACCCGGAATGCGGCTGCACATTCGCATGCTCCGCCCCGAAAAGCTGCTTGGCCCGGTCCCGCGCCAGATTCTCCACCACATCGGCGAACTCACACCCGCCGTAATACCGCTTGCCCGGATAGCCCTCCGCGTACTTGTTGGTGAAAATGCTCCCCGTCGCTTCCAGAATCGGCTCCGAGGTGAAGTTTTCACTGGCAATCAGTTCCAGCCGCGAATTCTGCCGCGCTGTCTCCTGCTGAATCGCCTCAAATACCTGCGGATCGGCCTCCGCCAGCGTGCGGTACTTCATCATTTGTTATTTTCCTGCTCCAGTTGATTGATCTTCGCTATCCGGCGGGCGTGTCGGCCCCCTTCAAATTCCGTGTGCAAAAACGTCTCCAGCATCTCCGCCGCCAGCCCCGCATCCGTGTACTTCGCCCCGATCGCCAGCACGTTCGCGTCGTTATGCCGCCGCGTGTAGGACACCTCGTCCGGAGTCGTCCCCAGCGCCGCCCGCACGCCCGTTATCTTGTTCGCCGCGATCGACATGCCCACGCCGCTCGAACACACCAGCAAACCCTTATCGGCCTGCCCGTTCACCACCGCCCGCCCCACCGCCGCCGCGAAGTCCGGATAATCCGTCGATTCCGTGGAATTCGTGCCGAAATCCACCACCTCGTGCCCCTCTTCCCGGAGCTTGCCCAGCAGGTGTTCCTTAAGCGTAAACCCCGCGTGATCGGCGCCTATGGCTATCTTCATCGGCTCTTTTTTATCCTATCATGCTACCCTGTGTCTTCTCCCTGATATGCGGTGGAGTCGCCTACATATTCCCACGTTGCGCGAAGCCCCCGCCGGGGCCACCACTCCCGCCCATCAACTCCTCCTCCGCGCTGGTTACCTCCGCCCCCACGCCCCGGGCGTCTTCTCCCATCTCCCCCTCGCCCGGCGCGCCCACGCCAGGCTCCGCGACCTCATTCTTCGCCTTTTCGACGCCCAGGAAGTCCTCCTTCCCGGCGGCCTCACACCCGCCGCCCTCGCCGAAATCCGTTCCTACAAACAACTCCCTCAATCCTGGGCCGCCTTCACCACCCGCCATCTCGAGGACTCCCACCCCGCCTCCGGCGTCCATCTCCTCCGCCACTACTCCACCGCCACCATCTGGACCCTCGGCGCCCCACCGTCCGGCCTCGCCCAAGCCGCCGCCGCGCTCTTCGCCGCACTCGAACTCCCCGTCCTCCACGTCGGCGCCAGTCTCACCGTCCATTTTTCCGCCGGCGACACCCCTGCGCTTCTTCACACCGC
>CAZWDD010000055.1:0-12335 GCA_964632345.1 uncultured Solibacteraceae bacterium
CTGGAGGAGTTGATCAGCGAGGCGGTGCGCGCGGCGCGGATCATTGCGGATCCATTGCAAGTGCGAGTCGAGATGGAGGCGGGAGTGGAGGCCGCAGTAGAAGGAGACGAGGGACTGCTGCGCCAATTGCTTCTGGCGCTGCTTGACAACGCCATTCGCCACACTCCCGCGAACGGGACGGTGACGGTGCGGTTGATACCGGAGGAAGGGGCGTGGCGAGTGGAGGTAGCCGATACGGGAACGGGTATTCCGGAGGCGGATCGTCCCTACGTTTTCGAGAGGTTCTATCGGGCGAACAAGGCGCGGACGCGCGAAGCAGGCGGTTCGGGGCTGGGCTTGTCGATTGCGAAGTGGATCGCGACGATGCACGAGGGATCGCTGACCCTGACGGCAAGCAGCCCCAAGGGGACGACGTTCACGCTGCGGCTTCCACACCGGATGAAGCGCACTGAGAGGTGAGTAGGGACAGGGCCAGGTGCGTGCGATGCTAAGCGTATGCGTGGAAGCTGGCTGATACGGACTGGGTTTGCGGCGGCGGTGGTGTGGACGGCGGTGGCGGCGGTGGATGTGGAGATGGACCCGCAGCCGCGGTGGTGGCGGGGGAATCTGCACACACACACGCTGTGGAGCGACGGGGACGACTTTCCGGAGATGGTGGCGGAGTGGTACCGGAATCAGGGGTATCACTTTCTGGCGCTGTCGGACCATGACCTGCTGAGCGCGGGGGAGCGGTGGATGACGGCGGCGGCGATCAACCGGCGGGCCGGGGTGGACGCGGTGGGGAAGTACCGGAAGCGGTTCGGGGACCAGTGGGTGGAGCGGCGGGGGGAGGAGATCCGGCTGAAGCCGTTTGACGAGTACCGGGCGCTGGTGGAGGAGCGGAACCGGTTTCTGATGATCCAGGCCGAGGAGATTGCGGGGACGGCCGGGGACGGGCGAACGCTGCATATGAACGTGTCGAACCTGGGGGAGATGCTGACGTTTCAATCCGGCGCGACGGTGCGGGAGAGCATTACGCGGAACCTGCAGATGGTGCAGGAGTCGGCGAAGCGGACGGGGCGGGAGGTGCTGCTGCATGTGAACCATCCGAACTTTAAGTGGGGTGTGCCGGCGGTGGACCTGGGGGCGGTGGTGGGGGAGCGGTTATTTGTGGTGTGGAACGGGGTGGACGGGGACACCGATCCGGGGGACGGGGTGCGGCCGGGTACGGATGAGATGTGGGATATCGCGAACACGCTGCGGATCGTGAAGTACAAGGCCCCGCCGCTGTACGGGCTGGCGACGGACGATACCCACGGGTACCACGGGAACAAGCCGAACTATGCGCCGGGGCGGGGGTGGGTGATGGTGAAGGCGCGGCATTTGACGGCGGCGTCGATTGTGCGGGCGATCCGGGCGGGGGAGTTCTATTCGAGTTCGGGGGTGGAGTTGGAGGATGTGACGTTTGCGGACCGGAAGCTGGCACTGCGGATCCGGGAGACGGCGGGGGAGCGCTATGTGACGCGGTTCCTCGGGACGCGGAAGGGGGTGCGGATAACGGGAAAGCCACGGAGCGATTCGCCGGAGGAGGCGACGCTCCAGTATGGGGCGGATGGGGGCCCGCGGATGGGAGAGGTGCTGGCGGAGGTGAAGGGGTTGACGCCGTCCTACACGCTGCGTGGGGATGAGCTGTATGTACGGGCGGTGGTGACGTCGACGGGGAAGGCGGCGGGGGAGTGCGAGGAGTTTCCGTACAAGCGGGCGTGGACGCAGCCGGTGGGGTGGTGAATTAGAGCGACGCCTGGCGGATTTGTTCGGCGAGGGAGGCGGAGAGCCAGAGGGGGACGGGGTTCTCGCGGCCGAGGCGGAACTCGATGCCGTCGCGGAAGAAGTGGGTTTTGGGGGAGATGGCGATGTCGCGCCAGGGGATGAAGAGTGGGGTATGGCCGAAGCGGAAGAGGAAGATGGTGGCGAGATAGAGGCCTTCGCGGTCGGCGGCGACGGTGAGAACGCTGTTGTAGCCGGCCTGGCGGAGGGAGCCGCTCTGGAAGGACCAGCGGCGGGCGGGGGGATCGCGGTCGGCGGCGTAGCGGGAGGCGAGGGAGCGCCAGCCGGAGGCAAGGGCGATGACAAAGCCGATGGCGAGCCAGAGGGGGACGAAGGTGAGGAGAAACAGGGGGAGGATGGTGGAGACGCCGGGTGCGGAGCCGAAGTCCAGGGCAGCCATGCGACCTACTATCGCACGATGCCGAGGCCCTTGGCGGGATTGCCGAAGGTGAAGGAGGCGCGCAGGGGGCGGCGGGCGGCGTCGAGGACGATGGTGAGTTGGAACTTGCCGTCCTCGGGGGGGCCGAAGCGGACGTCGGTGGCTTCGATGAGCGTGGCGCCTTCGGGGTCCGGGAGGGGGATGACGCGCCAGACGGGGAACTGGGCGAAGCGGAGGAAGGCCTGGGCTTCGGGGGTGCGGCGGGCGGCGTTGACGAGGGCGGCTTCTTCGGGTTTGTAGAAGAGCTGGCCGCGTTCGGGGTCGAATTCGCGGGCGAGGTCGATGATGTGGAGTTCCCAGAAGGATTCGGTGGAGACGTAGCCACGCCAGACGAGCGGGTTCCAGGCGGTGGGCCAGGCGGCGGCGCGGAGGGGGGGCTGGCCGTGGTAGTTGCGGGCGCGGAGGGTTTCGACGGCGCGGTCCTGCAGGATCCAGCGGCCGCCGGTCCAGCAGAGGAGGAAGAGGAGGCCGAACAGGGCCCAGCCGCGGCCGGGGCTGGGGGTGGATTTGCCGCCGATTTCGCTGCCAACGAGGCGGCCGAGGGCGGGGGCGAGGAGGCAGAGGAGGAGGATGGCGAGCAGCCAGGGGTCGACGACCATGAGGAGATCCCAACTGACCCAATCGGGGCGGAAGGGGAGCCAGATGCGGACGCCGTAGTTGTTGAGCAGGTCGAGGAGGATGTGGACCCAGACGCCGATGGCGCCGGCGGCCCAGGCGGGAGCGAGGCGCCAGCCCTTGATGCGGGAGAAGCAGAGAGCGGCGAGGAGGCCGAGGAGGGGGCCGGCGAGGAGGGCGTGGGTCCAGGAGCGGTGGTATTCGAGGTAGGCGAGGGCGCCGCCGAGGGAGGTGACGATGTCGGAGTCGGGTATATTCGACGCGAGTAGTAGGGTGGCTGTGGCGCCGGGAGTCCAGCGGCCGATGCCGGCACGGGCGAGGAGGGCGCCGGTTAGTGTGTGGGTGAGGTTATCCATGGCCGCTGGCGTGCCCGGTCCACATAAGCCTTTGGGAGGAGGAGAGTTAGCGCGTCCGGAACGATCTGGAAGGCGGCGGGGAGGTGGCCGGCGAGTTCGCCGTCCAACTGGATGGGGATGCGGTGGCCGTTTTCGGGTTCGCAGTGGAGTTCGGTGGCGGGGGCGACGGTGACGCCGGCGAGGCGGCCGACCTGGCCGACGAGGACACCGGCGAAATAGGGGAGGTAGCGGAGGGAGTTCGCGCCTTCGAAGGCGACGGTTTCAAAGCAGGGGTCGAGGAGGGAGACGCGTTTGGCGATTTCCAGGTCGCCACCGTAGTTGCGGACGCGGGAGGCGAGGAGGAAGCTTTTTGTGCCGCCGTGACCGTTGAAGCGGCTTTGGAACTGGGGGAGGCGGCGGCCGAACATGGCAAGGCCGGCGACCCAGTAGGCGACTTTGCCGAGGCGTTTTTTGACGGCGGGGCTGACCTCTTCGACGACGATGGCATCGAGGCCGATGCCGGCCATGACGAGGAAGTGGCGCGGGGCGCCAGAGGGGGGAACCATTTTGCCGACGGCGATGCGGACGGGTTCGGCGGCGGAGACGAGTTTGCGGGCGGCCTTTTCGGGGTTGGTGCCAAGGCCGGTTTCGACGCAGAGGACGTTGGCGGTGCCGCCGGGGAGGACGGCGAGGGTGGTGGAGGAGCCGATGAGGCCGTTGGCGATTTCGTTGACGGTGCCGTCTCCGCCGAAGGCGACGACGAGGCTGGCGCCGGCGGCGGCCGCTTCGGCGGCGATGGGGCCGGCGGTGGCGGGGCCGGTGGTGGGGGTGGGGGTGACCTGACCGAGAGGGGCGAGCCAGTGGCGGGCCTGGTCGACGAGATCCGGGCGGCGCCGGAGACGGCCGGCCATCGGGTTGTAGATCAGACGGATATGGCTCAAACTAACCAGTATCCTATGGTTGCCGGCCAAATCGAGCAGCTGCGGCGGGAACTGCGCCGCCATGAACATCTTTACTACGTACTGGACCGGCCCGAGATCTCCGATGCGGAGTATGACGGGCTGCTGCGGGAGTTGCAGCGGCTGGAGGCTACGCACCCGGAGCTGGTGACGGCGGATTCGCCGACGCAGCGGGTGGGCGGCGCGCCGCGGGAGGGGTTTACGAAAGTGGCGCATTCGGCGCCGATGCTTTCGCTGGACAACGCGCTGGACGAGGGGGAGCTGCGGGACTTTGACCGGCGGGTGCGGGAGTTGCTGGAGGGGGAACCGTTTGAATATGTTGCGGAGCTGAAGCTGGACGGGCTGTCGATGGCGGTGCAGTATGCGGGCGGGGCGCTGCAACTGGCGTTGACGCGGGGGGATGGAACGACGGGCGAGGACGTGACGCCGAATGCGCGGACGATCCGTTCGCTGCCGCTGGCGGTGGGTGCGGGGGAGGCGTTCGAGGTGCGGGGCGAGGTGGTGATGCCGACGCGGGCGTTTCAGAAATTGAACGAAGACCGGGAGGGGGAAGGGTTGGCGCGGTATGCGAATCCGCGGAACTCGGCGGCGGGGTCGCTGCGGATGCTGGACCCGAAGGTGACGGCGGCGCGGCAACTGGATTTTTATGCCTACTTCTATATGGAGAACGGGGCGCCGGGGGCGGCGTCGCACTGGGAGGGGCTGGAGCGGCTGGCGGCGTTGGGATTCAAAGTGAACCCGCTGCGGCGGCTGTGCGCGGACGTGGAGGAGCTGCTGGGGTTCATACGGGAGTTTGAGCCGCAGCGGGATACGCTGCCGTATGAGATTGACGGGGTGGTGGCGAAGGTGAACCGGGTGGAGCAGCAGAGCCGGCTGGGGTGGACGGCGAAGGCTCCGCGGTGGGCGATTGCGTTCAAGTACGCGGCGAGGCAGGCGGAGACGGTGGTGGAGAAGATTGATATTCAGGTGGGGAGGACGGGCGCGTTGACGCCGGTGGCGCATTTGCGGCCGGTGTCGGTGAGCGGGGTGACGGTAAGCCGGTCGACGTTGCACAACGAGGATGAGATTGCGCGGCTGGGGCTGGCGGAGGGGGATACGGTCGTCGTGGAGCGCAGCGGCGATGTGATTCCGAAGGTGATCCGGGTGGTGCGGCAGGGGGAGGAGCGGCGGGAGTTTGTGATGCCGGAGGCGTGTCCGGTGTGCGGGGGGCATGTGGCGCGGCCGGAGGGGGAGGTGATCTGGCGGTGTGTGAATTCGAGCTGTCCGGCGCGGTTGAAGAACTCGATTCTGCACTTTGCCTCGCGGCCGGTGATGGACATCACGGGGATGGGGGATGTGCTGGTGGACCAGTTGGTGGATAAGGGGCTGGTGCGGAGCATTGCCGATATTTACGAACTGACGGCGGAGCAGTTGGCGGGGCTGGAGCGAATGGGGATGAAGTCGGCCGAACGGGTGATGGCGGGGATTGCGAAGTCGAAAACGCTGCCGCTGCCGCGGGTGATCAACGGGCTGGGGATTGCGTTTGTGGGGGAGCGGACGGCGCAGATTCTGGCGGATTCGTTCGGGAGCCTGGAGGCGTTGGGGGCGGCCGATGAGCCGGCGCTGCAGCAGGCCGATGAGGTGGGGCCGAAGGTGGCGCAGTCGATCCGGCGGTTCTTTGAAGATGAGCACAATGTGGAGCTGGTGCGGCGGCTGGCGGCGGCGGGGCTGACGATGACGCATCAGAAAGTGGACCGGTCCGGGGGGCCGTTGGCGGGGTTGACGTTCGTATTGACGGGGACGCTGCCGACGTTGACGCGGGAGGAGGCGAAGGCGCGGATTGAGGCGGCCGGGGGGAAAGTGAGCGGTTCGGTGAGCAAGAAGACGAGCTATGTGGTGGCCGGGGAAGAGGCGGGATCGAAGCTGGAGAAGGCGCGGGAGTTGGGGATTCCGGTGTGGGATGAGGCGGGATTGGTGGCGCGGCTTTCCGGTGGGTAGGCGCGGCACGCTACAATCGAAAAATTGCGTAAGTTCGTTGACAGTATTGTCGCCTGGGGGCCAGGTGGCCTGATTGTGTTAGCCGCGCTCGATTCCGCCGGAATTCCGATTCCCGCCGCCGTCGATGCGCTTCTTATGCTGCTGGCGGCGAAGGCGCCGGAGCAGGCGGTGCTGTGCGCGGTGCTGGCGACGATTGGATCAGTGGCGGGTAGCATGTTCCTGTTCTGGCTGTCGCAGCGGGGCGGGGAGGCGTACCTGGCCCGGCACACGATGGGTCCGCGCGGGGCGAAGGCGCGGAACTGGTTTCAGCACTACGGGTTGCTGACGGTGTTCATCAGCGCGATCTCGCCGATTCCGATGCCGATGAAGCTGTTCGTGATCAGCGCGGGGGCGCTGGGAGTACGACCCTTGTCGTTTTTCGTAACCGTGTTAGGGGCGAGGGTGCCCCGGTATGCGGCGATGGCGTATTTGGGAGCGCACCTGGGGCAGGAGGGGGCGGGGGCTTATTTGAAGGCGCACGCATGGCATATCGGGGGGATACTGGTGGCGCTTTTTGCCTTTTGTTTGTTGGCGATCAAGGTGGCAGACGCGAGACGGGAAAAAATGTCCTAAACTTTTCGGGACATTCTGCCGATAGAACGAGCATGGCACAAGTACTATCGGCAGCAGCTGGATTTGGCGCCCGCGCTTTGGAATTCTGGATCCGCTATTCGGCTCCGGCGGCGGGCGATCCGTACTGGATGGACGCGATTGATCGCCTTGCGCCGGCTACGAATCCCGCACACAGCGGAATGTAATGTTAGTTGTCGCCGAGTCTGGCGTATTTTTGGTCCGCGCCGCTACGCGATAGCGGTTGCAGTAGCTCTTGTGGCAGAGATAGGAGCCGCCCCGCATGGACCGCTGGGTGCCGTGGGACGGGCCGATGGGGTTGGAGCGGGTGGCATTCAGGTGCCAAAATGGCTCAAACCAATCGGCGCACCACTCCCAGGCGTTGCCGACAACGCTGTAGAGGCCGTAGCCGTTTGCGGGGAAGGCGCGCACGGGTGACGGTGCGGTATAGCCGTCTTCTCCTACATCGGTAGAAGGAAATTCGCCCTGCCAGATGTTGCAGAGGTGCTTGCCGCCGGGCGTGAGTTCACTGCCCCAGGGGTAGGTCTGCTGTTCGAGGCCGCCGCGGGCGGCGAACTCCCATTCGGCTTCGGTGGGGAGGCGTTTGCCGGCCCATTCGGCGAAGGCGGCGGCGTCGTTCCAGGAGACCTGGGTGACGGGGGTATCGGGGCGGGAGAGGATAGAGGTGTCGGGGCCTTCCGGGTGGTCCCATTGAGCGCCGGGGACCTTACACCACCACGGGACGGCGAGGACGGTATCCTCGACGTGTTTCTTGTACTGTTCCGGGGAGAGGTGGCCCTGGAAGACGAAGGACCAGCCGAAGCGTTCGGATTCCGTTTTGTAGCCGGTGGCTTTGATGAACTCGGCGAACTGGGCGTTGGTGACGGGGGTGGCGTCGACGAAGAAGGGGTCGATGTGGACTACGCGGACGGGGCCTTCGCCATCGGCGGGGAAGCCTTCGTGGTCCTCGGTGCCCATGAGGAAGGGTCCGCCGTCGAGCTTGACCATGCCTTCGGTGGAGCCGGTGCGGATGATGCGGCGTTCGGAACTGAGGCGCTGGGACTCGGACAGTTGATCCGCGCGCGACTTGCTGGGGACACAGCACGGATTGATGCCGACAACCTGGAACGGATTACTCATGCTCGTTTAACCGTTTTGACCTCCGCTTTGGCGCGGAGGCCGTCGACGTAGTCTTCGAGGGCTTTTTCCTGTTGCTGGCGCCAGAGCGCGGCCTCGATCTGGTCTTTCACTTCGTCAAACGGGCGGACGCCTTCGGGTTTGCGTTCGTGGAGAGTGGCGATGTGCCAGCCGAAGACGGAGCGGAAGATGCTGCTGACTTCGCCGGGCTGCATGCGGAAGACGACCTCTTCGAACTCTTCGACCATTTCACCCATGGGGAACCAGCCGAGGCTGCCGCCCTGGCCGGCGCAGTCGGAGAAGGCATCGGCGACTTCGGCGAAGGGTTTGCCGGCCTTGAGATCGGCTTCGGCTTTGCGGATTTCGGCGAGGGCGGCCTCTTCATCGGCGCCTTCGCCGACGTTTTTGACGATGTGGGAGGCGTGGGCGAGGGGTGGGGTGCGGAACTCGTCCTTATTCTTTTTGTAGTAGTCGAGCAGGTCCTTCTGCTTTGGCTTGGGGGCGGCTTCGCCGACCTTGCGGATGAGATGTTCGACGCGGAGCTGGGTTTCGATCTCCTGGCGGGCGGCTTCGCGGTCGACGCCGGCGCGGGTGACGCCGGCTTCGCAATTTTCGAGGTCGCCGGCGGGGGGGAACATGGCGGTGAGGCGTTCGTCGATCTCGGCGGCGGGGATCTCTTCGTTGGCCGCGGCGGCGGCCTGCCGGAGGAGGACGCGTTCGATGACGTTTTCGCGGGCCCATTCGCGGAGCTGCATCTCGCGCGCAATCGGCTCCATTTCCTGCATCACCTCTTCGTAGCGGGGACGCATGGAGGCCGCTTCCTGCCGGATGATCGCGTCATCCACGTATTCGCCGTTAATTTGTAGAGCCATTCGGGTACCGAAGCCCTATTGTATAAACTGGCGCTCGGCGATGGCGGTCAATTCGCGGACGACGCCGGAGAGGCCGGTGTCGTCGATGCGGTTGTGGAATTCGCCGGGATCGTTGTGGAGGTCGAAGAGCTCGCTGCGGCCCCAGGGCAGGTAGTTGAGCTTCCAGCGGCGGGTGCGGACCATGCGGAGGGGCGGCTTGCCGACGTAGCGGTCATCGCGGGTGAAGACGCTGCGGCAGAACCAGTATTCGGAGAAGGCGAACTCGCGGGGGGAGTAACGGCGGCCGTGGAGGAGTGGGGCGAAGCTGCGGCCGGCGAGGCCCTGGACGGAGCCGAGTCCGCAGAGTTCGGTGAGGGTGGGGAAGAGGTCTATCTGTTCGATGATCCGGGTGCGGACGGCGCCGCGGGGGCCGCCGGGGATGCGGATGAGGAGGGGGACGGCGACGGACTCCTCAAACATATTGTGTTTGGTCCACATGCGGTGGGCGCCGGCCATTTCGCCGTGGTCGGAGGTGTAGACGACGACGGTGTTGCGGTGGAGGCCGAGTTCGCGGAGCGTGTCGTAGACGCGGCCGAGGTTCGAGTCCATCTGGCTGATGTTGCCGTAGTAGCCGGCGAGGCTGCGGCGGGCGTCGGCGTCCGATTGCTGGTACCAGCCGCGTTCCCTGGCGCGGATGAGGTGGCCTTCAAAGCCGCCTTCGAGGTCGTTGGCGGGGCGGGGAGGGAGGGTGAGGCGTTCGGGGTCGTAGAGATCGAAGTAGCGCTGCATCGGGCGGAAGGGGGTATGAGGTTGGACGAAGGAGGCCCAGAGGCAGAAGGGTTTGGATTTGTGGGCGTGGAGGAAGTCGACGGCGCGGTCGGCGAACCAGTTGTCCTCGAAGAAGCGGGCGGGGAGGTCGAGCCCGCGGCCTTCGACGCCGCCGGCGTCGCCCATGGCGGCGCGCAGTCGGGCGCGGCTGGGGGCGTCGAGCGTGTCGTGGTGGGACTTTTCGTTGAGGCGGTGGTCGAATCCATGGCGGCGGGACTCGTCGACGAAGTGCATTTTGCCGATGGCGCCGGTGGAGTAGCCGCGTTCGCGGAAGTAGTGGGCGATGGTGGGGATAGCGTCGGGAAGGGGATCCTGAAGGATTTTGGCGCCGTGGCGGTGGGCGTACTGGCCGGTGATGAGGGAGCCGCGGGAGGGGACGCAGACGGGGGAAGGGCAATAGGCGCTGGCGAATCGGACGGCGGACCGGGCGAGCGAGTCGATGTTCGGGGTGCGCACGGCAGCGTGGCCGTAGCAGCCGCTGGCGGCCCGCTGGTGCTGGTCCGACATCAGGAAGAGTAAGTTGAACTTCGCGCCGCGAAGGATGGCCGGGGCGGCGGCAGCCTGCAAAATCTTACGCCGGGACAGTTGCGCCATGACCTTCGCATGTTACAACGGCTCTATGAGCTCTTTTTCCCCGCTGCGCGCCCTGACCCTGGGCGCCCTTCTCGCCGTGGCTGCGTATACCCAGGCGGCCCCGAAGATTGAGATCAAGATACCGTACGAGAAGTTTGTCCTGCCGAACGGGCTGACGCTGATCGTGCATGAGGACCGGAAGGCGCCGATTGTGGCGGTGAACGTGTGGTATCACGTCGGCTCCAAGAACGAAAAGGCGGGGAAGACGGGGTTTGCGCACCTGTTTGAGCACCTGATGTTCAATGGGTCGAAGAACTTCAACGACGACTACTTTCAGGCGCTGGACCGCCTGGGGGCGACGGACCTGAACGGCACGACGAACAACGACCGCACCAACTACTTCCAGAACGTACCGACGGCGGCGCTGGACCAGGTGTTGTTTCTGGAGTCGGACCGGATGGGGCACCTGTTGGACGCGATTGACCAGAAGAAGCTGGATGAGCAGCGCGGCGTGGTGCAGAACGAGAAGCGGCAGGGGGAGAACGCGCCGTACGGGTTGGCGTATGAGCTGATCACGAAGGGGACGTACCCGCCGGGGCATCCGTATTCGTGGACGGTGATCGGGTCAATGGAGGATTTGAATGCGGCGAGCCTGAAGGACGTGCAGGAGTGGTTCAAGACGTACTACGGCGCGGCAAATGCCGTCATTGCGATTGCCGGCGACATCGACGCCAAGACGGCGAAGGAGAAGGTGGAGAAGTATTTCGGCTGGATTCCGCCGGGTCCGCCGCCGGTGCGTCACCGGGCGTGGATTGCCAAGCGGACGGGGGAGCAGCGGCAGGTGGCCGAGGACCAGGTGCCGCAGGCGCGGATTTACAAGGTGTGGAACGTGCCGCAGGTCTACACGCGGGAGGCGGAGATGCTGGACCTGGCCGCATCGGTGCTGGGGAGCGGCCGGACTTCGCGCCTGTACAAGCGGCTGGTGCTGCAGGACCAGTTGGCGTCTTCGGTGCAGGCGGTGAACGAGGGCAGTGAGATTGCGGGCCAGTTCTATATCGAAGCGACGGCGCGGCCGGGGGTCGAGCTGGCGAAATTGGAGAAGGCGATTGACGAGGAGATGGCGCGTTTTTTGCACACGGGGCCGACGGAGCAGGAGTTGAAGCTGGCCAAGACGCGGGCGCTGGCGGGGTTCCTGCGCGGGATCGAGCGGATTGGCGGATTCGGCGGGAAGTCGGACGTGCTGGCCACCTGCGAGGTGTATACGGGCGATCCGGGCTGCTTCCAGAAGTCGATTGAGATTTTTGAGAAGGCGACGTGGCCGGAAGTGAAGACGGTGGCCAACCAGTGGCTGTCCGACGGGGTTTACGTGCTGGAGATTCACCCGAAGGGCAAGTTTAAAGAGTTCAGCAAGGACACGGACCGCAGCAAGCTGCCGCCGGCCGGGGCTCCGGCGCCGCTGCGGCTGCCGCCGGCGGTGACTTCGACGCTTTCGAACGGGATGAAGGTGGTGCTGGCGGAGCGGCACGAGACGCCGGTCATCAGCCTGGCGCTGCAGTTTGACGCGGGCTACGCGGCCGATTCGCTGGCCGTCGCCGGTACCGCTTCGATGACCAACCGGATGCTGCTGGAGGGTACGGCGACGCGGACGGGCCCGCAGATTTCCGAGCGGAGCGCGGAACTGGGCGCGGAGATCTTCGCCAACTCCAGCCTGGACACCTCGAACGTTTCGTTGTCGGCGTTGAAGATGAACCTGGACGACTCGCTGGAGCTATTTGCCGATGTGGTGCGCAACCCGGCGTTTCCGCAGGCGGATTTTGACCGGATCAAGAAGCTGCAGATGGCTGGGATTCAGCGGGAGAAGGCGGAGCCGAATGCACTGGCGCAGCGGCTGCTGCCGGCGCTGATCTATGGCGCGGGCCACGCTTACGGGAACCCGCTGACGGGATCCGGCACGGAGGCGAGCCTGGAGAAGATCACGCGCGACTCGGTGCGGCAGTTCCACGCCACCTGGTACAAGCCGAACAACGCGACGCTGCACATTGTCGGGGATACGACAATTGATGAGATCAAGCCGAAGCTGGAGAAGCTGTTCGCGGGCTGGAAAGCGGGCGAAGTTCCGCGGCGCAACATCGCCCAGGTGGAGCATCGGGAAAAGCGATCCGTTTACCTGATTGACCGGCCGGGAGCGCAGCAATCGGTGATCATT
>CAZWDD010000055.1:12345-23379 GCA_964632345.1 uncultured Solibacteraceae bacterium
CTAATTTTTTGAACCACCCGCCGAGGGTGGCTTGGTGTGCGGGGGGGGGGGGGGGGGGCCAGGTGCCGCGGAAGAACATCGCGCAGGTGCAGCACCGGGAGAAGACCACGGTTTACATTGTGGACCGGCCGGGCTCGATTCAATCGGTGATCATGGCAGGGCATATTGCGCCGCCGCGGGCGAATCCGGATGAGCCGGCGATCGATCTGTTCAACAACGTGCTGGGCGGATCGTTCGTGGCGCGGCTGAACATGAATCTACGCGAGGACAAGCACTGGTCGTACGGGGCGTACACGACATTTGTCGGTGCGCGGGGCCAGCGTCCGCTGCTGGCGATTGCGCCGGTGCAGAGCGATAAGACGAAGGAATCGCTGGCGGAGATTGCCAAGGAGTTCCGGGAGATCCTGCGGGATCGGCCGGTGACGGACGAAGAGGTGGCGAAGATGAAAGAGTCACTGACTCGTTCGATGGCGGGCGACCGGGAGACGAAGAACGGTGTTCTGGCCGATCTGGTGTCGATCACGCGCTACGGATTGGCGAGCGACTACTATGCGACGTATGCCGCGAAGGTCAACGCATTGCGGAAATCCGACGTGCAGGCGGTGGCGGAAAGAATCCTCCGGCCTGAGAAGATGATCTATGTAGTTGTCGGCGATCGCGCGCAGATCGAAAAGGGGATTCGCGAGCTGAACCTGGGCGATGTGCAGTTGCTGGACGCCGACGGCAACCCGGTAAAGTAAACCCATTCCATGTTCGGATTCGAAGACAAGAAGACACAGAACGCAAAGCCTCCCGTGCCGGCTGAGCAGCCGGAGGGGGTGATCATCTCCCCGGATACCTACCGGGAGGAACGGATTCCGCCGGGGCAATCGCGGACGGTGAAATGGCCGGTGCTGGACGCCTTCGGCGCGCCGAGTATCGATATGGCGCGATGGAAGTTGATCGTGACGGGGCTGGTAAAACATCCGGTGGCGTTCAACTGGGAGGAGTTCAACGCGTTGCCGCGGGTGAAGGTGTTCGCTGACTTCCATTGCGTGACGCGATGGTCACGGCTGGGCAACGTGTGGGAGGGCGTCTCGGTGCGCCATCTGGTGGAACTGGCGGGCGGGGCGAAGCCGGAGGCGAAGTTCGTACTGGCGCACGGCTACGACGGCGGTTGGACGACAAACCTGCCGCTGGAGGAGTTTCTGGCGGAGGATGCGCTGGTGGCGACGCACCACGACGGTGAACCGCTGACGCTGGAGCATGGGGCGCCGGCGCGGCTGATTGTTCCGCGGCTGTATGCGTGGAAGTCGGCGAAGTGGCTGGCTGGGATTGAACTGCTATCGGAGGATCAGGCGGGTTTCTGGGAGCGGAACGGCTACCATATGCACGGCGACCCCTGGACCGAGGAGCGGTTCAGCCATGGGTGGTAAGGCGGGCAAATACGCGCGCCGGGCATTGCTGGGCGGGGCGGCCGCGCTGGGCGGGGCGGTGGCGTGGAATTGGAACCGGATTCCCTTCGGCTTCGTCCGCCAGTATTGGAGGGAGATGGATCGACAGGTGTCCAACCCACCGGCCAAGCCGAACCCGAAGTCCTGGCCCGATACCGGGATTCATGCGGCGTGGCTGGGCCACAGCACGGTGCTGCTGAAGATGGACGGGTTCACGATCCTCACCGATCCGGTATTTTCGACCCGGGCGGGCATCGATCTGTTCCTGTTTACCATCGGCGTCAAGCGGCTGGTGGAGCCGGCGCTCCGCTTCGAGGACCTGCCGCCGATCGATCTGATCCTGGTGTCGCACGCGCATATGGACCACCTGGACATTCCGTCGCTAAGGCGGCTGGAGAGCAAGGGCACAAGGGTGATTACGGCGCGTGAGACGGCGGACCTGTTCCGGCCGGAGCGTTACGGAAGCCTGGAAGAGGTGGGCTGGAACCAGACGGTGCAGGCGGGGGCGGCGCGGGTAACGGGGCTGGAGGTGAACCACTGGGGCGCGCGGGTCCGCACCGATACGCACCGCGGCTATAACGGATATCTGATCGAGGTGGGGAAGCGGCAGGTCCTATTCGCCGGGGACACGGCCGATACGGACGCCTTCCGGCGGCTGCCGGCGAATGGGCGGCCGGATGTGGCCATTTTTCCCATCGGGGCGTACAACCCGTGGATCCACGCGCACTGCAATCCGGAGCAGGCGTGGCGGATGGCGAACGAGGCGCGGGCCGAGGTGGTTCTGCCGGTGCATCACCAGACGTTCGCGCTGAGCCGGGAACCGCTCGGGGAGCCGCTGGAACGGCTCTACGATGCGGCATCGGGAGCGGCGCGGCGCATTGGCTGGCAACAGATCGGGGCGACGTTCCGTTGGAGTTAAACGTCAAGGTACTTCCGCGAGCGGCGAAGACGGAGATGGCTGGCACGATGGCGGACGGCACGTTGAAGATCCGTCTTAAGGCCGTGCCTGAAGATGGCAAGGCGAATGAAGAGCTGTGCTATTTTCTGGCGCGGCATTACGGGGTGGCGCGGGAAGAGGTGCGGATTGTGTCGGGGGCGACGTCGCAGCGGAAGCGGGTCAGGATCCCGGACGTCCGCTGAGCTTGCGGGCGCGTCCGACGTCATCGGTCAATTGGCGGGTGACCTTGGCGGCGACATCGGCGCTGGCGCCGCGGAACTTCGCCCCGCCTGACTCCTGGGTGGTGGACCAGATGACATCGCCATCCTTATTGACGAGGCGGACGGAGGCGGAGGCTTCATGTCTGCGCTCGGTCTGGCGGATGGACTCCTGCTCGCCAACGGAGAATGCGGCGCCGCCTCGGGTGGCGCCGCCGGAGCGGGTGCTGCCGACCTGAGTGCGGGCCTGAATGCCTTCGCTGGCCTGGAAGGTTTCGGTGAAGACGAGGTCCTCGGCGGAGCCGCGGAGGACGGTGTCGGCCTTTTCAGGGTCTTCGGTGACGATGAAGAGGCGGGTGGACTGGAGGGCGCCGATCAGCATGTCGCGGAACTGGACGGCGGTTTCGCCGCCGTTGAGGCTTTCGACATAGAGGCGACGGATTTTGAGGAGTTCGAGCAGTTGGGGGTGATCCTCACCGGTTGCGGCGGCGGGGCCGGCTGACAGGTTGACCACCTCTTTCTGCGCGCAAAGGGGCAAGGCGAGGGAGAGCAGGAGAAGGGGCCTCATCCCTTGCCTGCCTTTCTGGCCTCGTCATCCTGGAAGGCGACCTTGCGCCCGGTGCGAGCTTCGAGGCCGACGAGGACGCCGCGGACGTCGCCCTTGTTCACGCGAAAGATGAGAGCCTGGGAGCGTCCTTCGCCATCGCTGTAGCCGATGGTGAGAAAGTGCTTCCGGGACTTGGCCAGCAGGAACAGCGGCGAGATGAGCACGGCGCTGACGTAGCGGCGGTCGACCTTCTGGCCGTATTCGAGGGTGTGAATACGGTCATAGGGGACTTCGACCGTTTTTTCCTTTGTCTCAAACCGCAGCGCGGCCGTTCCGGCGGTGATGAGGCGTCCGCCGGTTTTTTCCTCGAACACGGCGGAGGTGCCGCCGATATACTCCGCGCGTCCGCCGAGCGAGGCCGCGTACAGGGCCATGCCCGCCAGCAGGATTCCGATCTTCATACGTAAAGAAAGTGGCGGGCGGGGGGGAATGTTCTCATCTGGAAGTGTCAGCGGCGGCGGCGCTGGGTAATCGGCATATCGCCCACATCCTTCGCGATCTTTCCGCCGACGGTTTTGTCCGTACCGGTCTTTTTGAGGACTCTGCCGGTGAGTTTCCGCCCGAGGCGGGACTGTGCCAGCGTCAGGGGAATGGACGGGGGAACGAGCAGGGAGGTGCCCAATACGGCGCTGTCAAGGAATATGGAACTGGTGAGGACGCGGAGGACCGGATTGCGCTTCTTCTTCGGAGCCGGTTCGCCGGTCTCGTCGTCGCGGAACTCCATCTTCACCCGTTCGCTGGCCTGTGCAGTTTCGACGGCGGGTTTGGCGGGGGCTTCCGCTGGCGCCGTTCCATTGCCGGAATCGACCGGGGCGGCGTTGTTGCTGGCGGCTGCAGCAGCGGCCGCTGCGCTGCGCTGTGCCCGCGCCACGGCTTCTGCCTTCTGGCGTTCGATGGCGGCGGACGCTACCTGCACGAGGGACGAGACAGCGGTTTCATTCTGCTGGCGGGCGCGTTCCAGTTCGCGCAGCAGCTCCCGCACCTCGGCTGCCTGCCGCTTTTGCTGTTCGGCCCATCGCAACTCCCGTGCCCGCTGCTCGGCGAGGGCCTGCTGCTGTGCGGCAACCGACTCCTGTTTCCACTGCCAGGCCAGCCATGCCAACTGCCCGGCGAGCGCGGTCCCAATGAGGAGCGAAGCGGCCAGCAGCCAGCCCGTTTTCCGTTGGGGTGGCGGCTGAATGACCACGACCGGCCGCATGGCCAGGGCCTGCTCCTCGTGCTCCCATCGCCAGAGAGCCAACTCAGTCTGTTGTGTCTGCCTATCCATAGGTCAACTCCTCGTGTAATCTTCTTCGCCCGGTCGAATAACGGGAAGCGGTATCCAGAATCAGGGCCAGTAAGCGGCCGCCCCGCTGTTCGACGTTCACTTCCCAGTGCTGGCGGCCCTGGGTGGGGGGCAGGACGTGGTAGCCGTGACGCAGAAGCAGGTCCCGTTCGCGTTCGCTGATGCGGTAGCGTTGTGGCAAAAGCCGATGCCGCCTCGCGTCCACCCGGCAGCGGTCCCGGTCCGGTTCCAGCCAGTGCTGCGCCCCACTGTCCAGATCCCGGACCGGTACCGCCATTCCCGCGCCCGGCGAACGCCGGTACCCGAGCGGGATGCAGGCCCCCGCCTTTGCCGTCAACCGGTAGGAGAGCAGATGATCCTGTTCGTCGACCGCCCACCGGCAGATCTCCCACGCCGTTGCGGCGATCGCAGTCCGGATCACCTTCCGGTCCTCCGCGGAGTCGTAACGAGAGGGATTCCGGGCCTCGACGAGGAGAGCCGGGACCTCGTGCCGCAATGGGATGGTGTTCCGAGCGTCGCCAAGCTGCGGCGTGCCGTGGCGGAAGCTGCCGTCCCGCCGGTAGAGGCCGTAGCGGCCAAACAGATGCCCATGCTCTCGCGCGCCATGTCCGAGACGTGCAAACAGAAGGGCGAAGGCAGCTTCGTCCCCGCAGGCGCGCGCGGCAGGATTGGTGGGAAAGTCGATGCAGACGTCCCAGCCGAGGCGAAGGCCGCGGCTGACCAGGAAGCTGCGCCGGGCGGGGTAGTTGTGGAAGTCCACGATGAGGTGCGGCTGCCAGTGGCGGATGAAGGAATGCAGGGCTCTCGTTTCGGGGGCGAGCAGGCGCAGGTGATCGCGGTTCAGATCGATTCCCTGGGCATTGGTACGGGTCCGGGCGGCGAAGCCGTCGGGGTTGGCGTCGTCGAGGACGGCCAAGTGAAGTTGCGGGAACTCCCGCGCGAGGGTCTCGCCATGGCGCCGCAGAAAGTGGCGAAGGCCGCTGCGAATGCCGCGTTCGTCGCCGTGCTGGCCGCAGACGAAAAGCACGCGCAGGGCGGTGCCTTCGCGGCCCAGGAAGTTGACGGTGAGCGGCCTGTCCTGGACGCTGCGGCCGATCTCCCGGCTAAACATTGCCGTAGCCACGCAGATCGCACGTGCCCTCCTGGCAGGTGGCGCCGGCGATACGGTAGCGGCGCCGCGCGATGGCCTCATAGAGACGGGTCCAAAATGGCATCGAACCGGGCAGGTGCAGCAGTGGTGCTCCCGGCCAGAGCAGGGGCAGCCGGCGGAACAGGTAGCGAACGGCCGCGGCGCCCCGGTGGCGGCGGCCAGAGCTGTCGACCACGACCATCTCCTTCATCAGATCCTCCTCGCTCATCTCCGGCAGCAGGTGGCGCGCTTGTCTCTCATGCAGGGAAAGGAACCCCAGGCGGCCGGTGACGTCCGCGCGCTGCAACAGCCGCATCTGTGCGCGGCAGAAGCGGCACATTCCGTCGAAAATCACGACGTCGGTCCCCTCCTCCGCCGCGGGCAGCGGGCGCCGGAAATACGCCACCAGCCGTTCGAGCGGGAAGAAGGAGAGGTACAGCAGACCGGTCATCTGGTAGCGGAAGGTGATGTGCATGAGCAGATAGATGCCCCAGTGCATACCGAACGCATTGATGGCCCAGACCTGGCCGAGCCGTGGCCGCAGCAGCGCCAGGGGCGCGAACACTTCGAGCACGAGGGAGAAGACGCCGAGGATGGTGAAGAGCCAGACCTGATCGTAGAGATCGTAGGAGAGCGAGGAGGACGGCGCGCCGAGGATCTCCTTGCGGATGGTGTCGACGGCAATCTGGCTACGCATGCTGTCACCGGCCGCCCAGGCCAGACCGCGGCCCTGCAGAAGCTTTGCCATGCCGGCCAGGAAGTAGGTGAGCACGGTGACGGTGCTGATCAACTGGACAGGCCAGCCATAGCGCCAGTGGGATTCCGGGATGGAGCCGCCGGTGCGCCGGGAGTCCCAGGAAAAGACGTCGGCGGCGCGCGTACAGCCGATGATCAGGACATGGGCGACCAGAGCGTTATCGCTGTGGTAAATCATTGCCCAGGAGTTGCGGTAACAGAGGAGGGCCAGCAGGCTGAGGCCGAAAGCGGGGCCGGTGTAGCGGAACTTCCAACCGGCGGTGTAGGCGACGTTCAGGACGAGTGTGGCCACAATCAGGACCTGCAGCCATTCGGCTGAAAGCGGAGCGGTCAGCCAGGCGGCCACGCCGACGGGTTGAAACAAGCCGGGCTCGATGCCGGCCATGTTTCGCAGCATGGAGTAGCGTGGAACGAGGTAGCAGAGGGCGAAGAGCCCGGTGAGGATGCGGATGAGCGCCAGGCGGTCCGCCGGCAGAGCGGGAAACCAGGTGGATTCGAGGAATGCGGTGATTCTGTTCATTGCCGTTGCTCCTTGTCGTCCTGCAGCGTCACCGGGCAGGCGGCGTATAACTTCTCCTTCACGGCGCGCTTGTCGCCGTGGAAGTAGGCGTCGAGGTTGTGCGTGGCCATGACGATCTGCAGCCGTTCGATGCCGGCCATTTCGGGGCGGGAGCTGCGGGCGACGCGGCGGGCGACCTTGCGGCAGAGTTGTTTCGCTTTCCGCTCCTGAATGCGTGTGCGGACCTGGCGGCGGACTTCGTTGAGGCCGCCGGAACCGGCGAAGGTATAGGGCACCACGCGCCGCTCGCCGGCCGCGGTCCAACCGACCATGGCAGGACTCGTGTAGGTTTCACCGCGCACCGCGGAGAACATGGGGTAGTACGACAACGGGAAGTTGTCCTTGGGCTTCTGGCTCCAGTTCTGCGTAATCGGGGACAGGACCAGACCGACGGTGAAGACGATAGCCAGGACGGGCCCGAGACGCTGTTTCCAAAGTTCGCTCATTTCACTGTTCCTTTCGTTTCCACGCATGCGCCGAGTGGCCATTCGGCGAGGCTGCCATCGCGGAGTTCGATGACGCGATTGATACCAACGAGGGACCGGAGTTGACTGGCCACCAGGATGACGGTCATTGCGGGGCGCAGCGATCGCAGGTTTTCCAACAGATCCAGCTCGGCCTGCTCTTCGAGGCCGGTGGTGGATTCATCGAGCAGGAGGACCCGGGGTTGCCGCACCAGGGCGCGAGCGATTGCGAGCCGCCGGCGTTCACTGGCGGAAAGCCGGGCGCCGCGCTCGCCCAGAGGGGATTCGAGGCCGTTGGGGAGGGACGCCAGCAGCGGGCCCAGGCCCGCCGACTGGCAGGACTGCCGCAAGAGCGCTTCCGGTGTGTCCGGCCAGCCCATGAGGAGGTTCGCCCGGAGGGTGCCCTCAAATACCGTGACCTCCTGCGGGGCAAGTACGACATCGCGGCGCGGCCCGGCCATCGGCTGGCCGCTGTATTCGACGGCGCCCGCCGCGGGGCGCTCCAGTCCGGCCAGCAGCCGAAGGAGGGTGCTTTTGCCGGTTCCGCCGCGGCCGCGAATCCATATCCACTCACCGGCCGGGAAACGGGCGTCGAGGCCGTGAAACAGCGGGTTTCCGTTGAGTTGAAACCGTACGCCCTGGAGGCGCATTTCGCCGGGGCTGGCGGTGATATCGGCCGGCTGGCCGGGCACGGGCGTCGCGTCCCGGAGGAACTGTTCCACCTCGGCCAGCTTGGCCAGGGCAGTGTTGCCCTTTCGCGTCAGGGAACCGAAGCGGCGCAGCGGCAGCGAGAGAAAGCCGACAAAGCCGGCGAAGGTTACCAGTTGGCCGAGCGTCAGTGCGCCGCTTGCGACACGCAGTGCGCCGGCCCACCAGCTGAGCGCCAGGCCGAGGGCGGCAAGACCCCAGAGCCCGCTGCTCACCATCCGCTCATAGCGGCGCCTGGCGGTTTTGGCGCCGGCGAAGTCCTGCTCCGCGTCGCTGATCCACTGCCAGCCCTGCATCTGCGCGCCCATCGCCTGCAGGGTTTCGACGCCTTCGAGGCTTTCGCGCCAGATTCGCTTGGCCCGCCGGCGGGCGTCCCGTTCGGCTGCTGTGTGCCGCTGCGCGTGCGCCCACGCCAGCCGCGAGAGCAGCCATTGCAGCGGGAGCAGCGAGAGTGGCAACAAGGCAAGCAAGGGATCGAGGACGAGTAGCATGAGCACCGGATAGACGATGCGGCAGGCCATCGCGACGGCCTCCATGGCGCAACCGCCGGCCAGGTCGCCGAGTCCGCTGCTGTAGCGGAGCGTCTGGGAGGCAAAGCGATCGGAGCCATACTCGCGGCGGAAGGATGGCGCGGCCTGTTGCCAGGCCATCCAGACCTGCCGCTGCAGGCCCTCCTCCATGTCCTGCTCCATCCGCCGACGCGCCTGATCCGAGCCGTAGGCGCTCCAGCCGGTCAGCAGTGCAAGACCCGCCAGTGTGGCTCCATAGTACGGAATGGCGGAGGCATCGGTGCTGCTGAGGCACTGAATCATGCTGCCGGCGACGATCGGCGCCTGGAGCGGAAGCAGGCGGAACACGATCCGCATGCCGGCTCCGGCCGCCCACTGCCGCCGGTACGGTCCGGCCTGCCGCCGGACGAACTCCCAGACCTTCATGACTAGACTCCGCCAAGGCCGAGTTGCTGTTTCACGAGGCTGCCGAGGGGGCCGAGCGCGCCGGCGCTGGCGGCGACGGGAATCGGGCAGATTTCGGCGAACTCCCGCATGCAGAGCGGGGAGGAGGTGAGAAGGCCGGTGACTCCGAGGACGCGGTGGCCCAACCGTTCGAGCAGGTCGACTCCATACCGGGCCGACAACGCGTTGTCGGCCGCCAGCATCACGCCGGAGAGTTGCTGCCGCAGCCAATGGTCCTCCAGCAGGAGTGCCGTCTCTCGCTGCAGCACGCCATCGGCGATCTCCATGACGATGACGTCGGGCTGGTGGACTTCGAGATCGGCCATCAGGGTGCGGTAAAGGACGAGCAGGTCCTGATTGTCCATGAGGTAGGTGGAGGGGAAGCCATAGTCGCTGAAGTCGAGGACCTTCACGGCTCCGGCGGCCTTCATTTCGTCCTGATCGCGGTTGGAGACGCTGCCGGTGAGCTTGCAGGCGGCGACGCGCACGCCCTGGCTGCTGAGGGACTTGATGAGGTGGACGCAGGAGGTGGTTTTGCCGGCATTCATGCCGGTGCCGACGACGGCGACCAGATTCCGGACGGGGCCGACGGGTTCGGCGGGCCGGAAGACGATTTCCGGGAGATTGCGCGGCGCACCGGCGGCGTCGGTGAGGAAGCCCACGAGCTTGACGGTGGTGGGTCTGCCCATTGCCCGGTGGCGGGAGCGAACGGTGCCGATCATGCCGCCGGCGGTGAGGAGGCTGAGGTTCTCGCCTCCGTCGATGACGGCTTCGTACGCGTCGGTGGCGTAGCGATTGCCGAAGACGCCGACGATGTAGTCTCCCGGGTAGATGCGCAGGCGGGCGTTGTCGTGCGTGGTGATGCGTTCGTGGCTGCCGATGGCCTCCACCTGAACGAGGGCCAGGTCACCGGCCTGGGGGCGCCGCCCGGCGACAGGCGTCACGAACATCCCGTTTCGTGACGCCAGGACGCGGCAGGCCCAGGACCAGCGGGTTCCCGCCGGTACGCGGGACGTATCCGCCACGATTGCGTCTTGATAGTTTGCGATTGCTGTTGCCATCTTTTCCTCCTGTGGGTAAGTTGCCGGAAGCTTTGTGGTCTGCCTCCGTTCTACAAATGGATAGGGGCGGCCGGTGGGCGCGGAAATATAGGCGAGCGCAAATATTTCGCCGGAAGGGGTGGGGCGCTACACTGACGGGAGAAACGCGGTTATGCAGTAGCCGGGCGGGGGTCTGGCGCCAGCTGCCGCGGCCCGGGAATGGAATGCGGCCAATGACAAGACGGGAGTTCCTGACCACACCGCTCGGCCTTGCGGCGGCGGGGGCGGCACGGCGGCGGGTGCTGGTGTCGACCGATATTGGCGGCTCGGACCCGGATGACTTCCAGTCGATGGTCCATCTGCTGGTATATGCGGATCTATTCGACCTGGAGGGGCTGGTGTCGTCGCCGTGGGGCCCCGGGCGGGCGCGGCACATTCTGGAAGTGATTGACCGCTATGAGTTGGACTACGGGAATCTGCGGACATGGTCGGCGAGGTATCCGGACCCCGCGCGGTTGCGGGCTATCACGCGGCAGGGGGAGACGGAGATGGCGACGGGGGAAGGAGTTGGGCGGAGAACGGAGGGGTCGGACTGGATCGTGAAGTGCGCGCGGCGGGACGATCCGCGGCCCTTGTATGTGCTCGTGTGGGGGACGCTGGAGGACGTGGCGCAGGCGCTGCATGACGATCCGTCGATTGAGGAGAAGCTGCGGGTGTACTTCATCGGCGGGCCGAACAAGAAGTGGAGCGCGGCGGCGTACCACTACATTGAGCAGCGCCATCCGGGCCTGTGGATGATCGAAAACAACTCCACCTATCGCGGCTGGTTTGTGGGGGGGGATCAAGCGGGGGATCTTGGGAACCGGAGTTTTGTGGAAGCGCATATTCGGGGGCGGGGTGCGTTGGGCGGGTACTTTGCGGGGCATCTGGGCGGCACGATCAAGA